>NZ_JABKBZ010000176.1:0-2375 GCF_013166635.1 Lentimicrobium sp. S6
AAAGTTGGCGGGAGGGCAGTTTATCTCAAGGGCAGTTTTGTAAAGAAAACGAATATTGTATTTCCACTTTTCAATATTGGCTAAAGAAATACCGAGAAGAGTATCCCGATAAAAAGAAGAAAAACAAATCTGTTAACAAGCTCAAAGGATTTCTTCCAATAGAAGTATCAAATGCAGCTGAGGTATTAGATTGTGATAGTGAATCATTTGATATTTATTATCCAAACGGAGTTCGGCTTAGCTGTTCTGCCAGCATCAATACAGAAGCCTTACGAACATTAATCAATCTCTAGCTTTATGTTTACATTATCCTCAAGCAATAAGTTCCACTTATATAGTGATCCTACCGACATGCGCAAGAGCTTTGATGGTTTATCAGGAATTATTCAAAACACCTTGGAAACTGATCCATGCAGTGGTGATGTGTATATTTTCATCAATAAGCGACACGACAAAATAAAGCTACTCCACTGGCAAGGCATAAGTTTTACGCTTTATTATAAACGGCTAGAAAAGGGTAGCTTTGAAATACCTAGCTACGACATTGCCAGCGGAAGCATTACCTTAACTTACACCCAAATGGTGATGATAATTGATGGTTTAAGCATAAAAAACATCCAGAAACGAAAAGCCTATAATCCAAATATTTAGGGTCTTATTTATCCAAAAACATTGTGGATAAAACCATCATGACTTTGCTCTGAAAAACCAGTATTTTCAGTACTTTTACCTTATGTCAAAGGAGCTAGAAAATATGAGTATTGAAGAGTTGATTGAAGCCAATAAAAAGCTCCACAAACAAAAAACAGCTCTTGAATATCAAACCTTGTCTCTTGAATCCCAAAAGCAATCTTTAGAATCAGAACTCAAAGGAGCTCAATCCCAAAAACAATCTTTGGAATCGGAACTTGAACAAACACAATTCCAGCTATCGCAATTACAACGAATGCTATTTGGAGCAAAACGAGAACGTTTTATTCCTGCTCAGGACGAGAACCAACTGAGCCTTCCTTTTGATACGGAACCCGAAGATGAGCCTGAAAAAGAACAGCAAACCATCACTTATGTTAGGAAGAAGCAAAAAAGAGAGAATCATCCTGGTAGATTAGCTTTACCATCTCATCTTCCCGTTGAAGAGATTATTATTGAACCTAAAGAAGACACCTCAGAAATGAAGTGCATAGGCAAAGAAGTAACAGAGCAGCTAGAATTGGTTCCTTCTAAATTATACATCAAGCGATATATTCGTCCCAAATACATTAAAGTTCAGGATAAAGAAACACAAACTTGCAAGGGCATAATAGCTGATCTACCAGTTTTTCCTATTGAAAAAGGAATAGCAGGCTCTGGTTTGCTAGCTCAAATCATGATTGACAAATTTGTAGATCACATACCCATCTACCGACAAATACAACGCTTCAAAAGAGAAGATGTCAAAATATCATCCTCCACCATTAATGGTTGGCAAGAGTCGGTATGCAACTTACTCGAACCACTATACGAATCGTTAAAACAGCAAACCTTATCGGCAGGCTATATTCAAGCAGATGAATCACCGATACAGGTGCTGGATAAAACCAAGAAAGGAAAAACTCATCGTGGATATCACTGGGTGTATCATTCACCACTTCAAAAATCAGTTTTGTTCGATTATCGAAATGGGAGATCACGAGAAGGGCCAAACGAACTTCTAAAAAACTTCAAAGGTTATTTGCAAACAGACGGATATGCGGTCTACGATTCTTTTGATAAGAAAGAAGGAATCACCCTGCTCAATTGCATGGCTCATGCTAGAAGATATTTTGAAAAAGCATTGGATTACGACCAAAAAAAGGCAGAATACGCCATGGGTATGTTCCAGAAAATATACGCCATAGAAAGAAAAGCTAAAGATGATCAGCTGAGCCCAAAAGAAAGATATGATTTAAGGCTTGAGGAATCTTTACCGCTGCTAAATGAGTTGGGCAAATGGATTGCTGACTCCTACAAAACAGTACTCCCAAAATCGCCCATAGGAAAAGCTATGGCTTATTGCATCCCTCGATGGGATTTTCTATTGAACTTTCTTAAAGATGGTTCCTTGGAAATAGACAATAATGGTGTAGAAAATGCCATTCGACCACTGGCATTGGGCAGAAAGAACTACTTGTTTGCTGGCTCCGAAAGAGGAGCTCAGAGAGCCGCCATGTTTTATTCTTTCTTCGGAACTTGCAAGAAAAACAATATTAACCCATTTGACTGGCTCAAGCATGTTCTCAATATCATCCCTGAATACAAAGTGAATAGGCTTCACGAATTATTGCCCCAAAATACTAAAATGTAATCTATCAGTCCTATTGGTTTGCTAAAGGCTAGGGCTGTAGTTGGTAGTGGGG
>NZ_JABKBZ010000177.1:0-2359 GCF_013166635.1 Lentimicrobium sp. S6
TGGTGAGTTGGCGAGTTGGCGATGGGGAGAGCTGGTGAATTGGCGAAAGAATATCCTACAAAGGCTCTAACACGTTTTACTATTCCCTTCTAGGATTAGCTTCTATCAATAAAGGGTGCTGTAGCTTGCAGGGGATTGTTTCACTTCGCTCACAATGACAGTGCTTTTATTAGAATAAAGGAGTATAATGATTCTAAACAATATCCAATAATATATAAAATCTATGTAAAATAAATATACTTCAAAAAGGAATGAAATATATTTTGTTAAAATCCTTAAACAGTTCAAAATTTATTTTACTTTTGACGGGCAATTTATACTACAGTTTATCTATTTATGTTTGAAATGAATCCATTTATCCATCTCGGGATTTCTTCTTTTGAAAAGAAGGAAAAGAACACCAAATTGCCATACCCCCCCCCGTGAGATAAATTTGAGTTTTATTTCCATTGAAAAAGAAAATCACAGAGCATTTAGGAATGGAAGAAATATAAAATACCAACTATTTGTATTAGGAAAAAATAATTTTGACCAGATATGGGGCGTGCCTTTGTTTTGGTCTTAAGTGAAAACAAACAGCCCGTCCTAAGCTCCACCACAAATATCTTACCTCTCGGAGTAAAGCCTAGCAACAGACCGTTTGAATTTACAAAGTTAAATTTTTTAATAGAACCAGATAAAAAGAGATGGTTCATAAACACAGTTTATAATGAGAAGAATATATAATATATTTCTATTATTAGGAGTTATTGCTATTACAATGGTAGCATGTGAGAAAGACGAAGATTACTCCAAACAATCAAACACAGAAAATGAAGTTTATTGGTCAGAAGAAGATGTGAAAATCCAAAATCAGATTTTAGATTTCCAGAATAAAATTAAAAACAATAGTTTTAAGGATGGGGAAATGATGAGTGTTGAAGATGCCGTTTGGAATATGGAAGCGTTGCTTAATTTTAATTACTCTACACCTGATTTACAAATTAACAACTTGACTGTCGATAAGTCCTTTATAATTGATTTAAGTGTTGAAAATGACATGGTATCTTATTCTGATGTCGTGGCAGCTGTTTTTGAAATGGAGGAACACTTATTAGCTACATTGAATTCTTTACCTGGAGCTGATAATTTTATTTTTGCTACTGATATCAGTATTGGTAATAATGAGCTGAAAAATGGTTCATTAAAAATCTCAATGACCACAGGTTTTGGGAGTGAGTATGTTGATAATCCTGGTGTATATATACCTTTTGGAGAAAATGATTATTGGCGATATGGTTATGGAGAAGGAGGCTGTGGCATAAATAATTCTGATAACTCTGATGCCGCTAAAGAGATCGAATACAAAATAAATAATATTGAGAATATTGAATTAATTGACCCTTATGTAGATTCATATATTGTAGATTTAACACCAAAAGAGATTATTGCAGATAATTATGCAAATCCAGATGATGTTCCAAATTCGAATGGAATACTTCTAGATAATTGGTTAGATTATGCTATGTATTATGAAATGGAACGTATAGAATATCCAATAGATGGATGTCTTGAACCAATTGAGATGAATTTCTATCTTCAGGGAACTCTTGATGTAATTCAAATTGAATTAGCTAATTTACAAATAGCTTACCCTAATAACGAATTAGAATTCGTTTATCTATTCCTAGAAGGAAATACGTTTAGTTATAATGGAGTCAACTCAAAATTACATACTGGAGAAATAACTTTTGGTAAAAGGGTAGTTCGCATTCCAAATGATTAATAATATAAGAAATGAGTATGTTAGACCTGTCTAGCATACTCATTACTAAAATAAATTATATGAATAAAAAATCCTCGGTTCTATTTGTATTTATCCTCATTGCATCTTTAAGTTATTGTCAGAATACTTTTGTAACAACAATATGTAGTCCAAACAATTATCATAGTCCCAAGATATGTGCCCTAGGGAATTCCTATTACATAGCAGCTAATAGAATGCAAGCCAACCTCATTCATAATGCTTGTCTATTTAAGTTAGATATCGAAGGGGTGGTTGTAGATTCATTGATTTTATATAATGATCAATATAGTGTATTGATAAATGAAATGATTAAATTAGATAATGGAAATTTATCAATTCTTGGAACTTCTGAGATAAATGCCACCCCAGGTTTTTATGAGCTATTTTTCTTTGAATTAGACGATGATTTAAACATAATAAATTCTAATTATTATAATAGGGTTACCCATTTAGTTCACAAATAGTTGTATATGAGTATATTATTTTGTAAATTGTATTCAAATTCAGGAACGATGAGGATACTAAAAAACATTGATAGACAGACGTTTAAAGAAAGATTTACAACAAAAGAAG
>NZ_JABKBZ010000178.1:0-2298 GCF_013166635.1 Lentimicrobium sp. S6
GACATTTTAAGTTCGAACTTTTTTGGCCGCTTAAAGAGTTTTTAAAATAAAAAATGCCCTGAAGAATGACTAATAATATAGATTTTAATGCTTTGATTATTTGGTGATTTGAAGGAGATGAAACCTATAAATTGAAGAGTTCAAAACGCTTGGTAACAAAGGCTCATACATAATGTGGGTTTTGTAGTAGAATAGAACATATAAACATAAAATAAACATCGGAGTAGGCAGATAGATAATGGCTTTGAAAACCACACTATGCATAGCCTAGGACGTTGGCAATAATTAAAGAATCACCCTGCAAACCATTAAGTATAGAGATTGATTACGATGAAAATTTTTGATTACATATATTACAGAGTATTCTTCACTTATAAAAACAAATGGAAAGACGATACTCCAGGTGCATATGCTACGAGTTTGGTGACACTTATGCAATCTATGCTATTCATAATGACTCCCTACTTTAGCTATGAATTGATTACAAATACAAAAATCGAGATTACAAAGATTAGTATTCTGATTGGTTTTATTATTCTTTTCTTTTTAAACCTATACAGATATCAGAAAGTCATTAATTTCAAAAGTCTATCTGAAAAATGGGATAACGAGGATAAAACAATTCGAAAACGAAAAGGAATATTTACAATCGTAATCATTGTATTAGTAGTCGGAGGAACGCTGACATTGGCAACTATTGGAGGAAAGATTAACACAGGAAAAATGAAGCCTCTATTTTTGAACTAAAAAACGACTTGATTTAAGATAAATGAAAAAACAACCAAGTAAAATAAGATTAGACAAAAACGAAAATAAGATTGAGATTTCACCGCGAGATAAAACGCCCTATGATATCGGCGTGAGAATTTTCGGATTTGTGTTTTGCGCATTTGTTCTATTTGCATTTATAATAGAACCTCCCCATATAGGTTTTATGATTATGTTCTTATTGATTTTCCTTTTATTGGTAGTTATTCCGATTTGGATAAGTTTTATTACACTAAAGGATAGTTATGAAATTAGTTACAATAAGGAGAATCTTATAATTCAGAAACATGGATTGATAAAATCAAAGATTGAATTTAAAACGAAAGATATTTTGTCTGTCGAGTTAAGAAGAGTTACTCCGAATTCTGAACCATTCAACGCATACATAGGATTTCGTAGTGCATTTAGACTTTTCGATGACTTTATTCCAAGCATAGGGTTAAAAGGAAGACCACCAATGTCAGTGCTTCAATATCATGATAAAGAAATAAGAAAATGGATTGTAGAGCATCTAAAAAGTGAGCTAAATATTAAATAACTATTGCCAACACGCTGTCATAAAACATAAGGGCGACAGAGGTTTACGGAGCGTCAGAGCGTTTAATCAAGCCCGCCAAATCTTGCGATTTGACGCATTGATTTAAAAGTTTAAATTTGTGTCTAATCGCAAAATTTGGCTACGTGCAAACTTGATAGTTTTGTGTTTCAAAACCCTTACGTTTCATACAGCCACACGTTGTGTTTCATGCAAAGAGAGACCGTACAACTAATGCCAACGCACATTTGGCACATTTGCAAGCCCAAACCCACATGCTGACGCTTCAGCTTGCAAAAGAGCCAAATCTTAGCCGACGCACTATTTCACCGTTATGAATGAAGTAATTGGAATATGAGAAACAATTTAAAAAACAGACCATCTGAGTTTTACAGATTAAGAAGACCTGAATATTTTTCAGATACAGAAACTATCCACACTGTAGAATTACCTAGAGAACAGTTGGCTTTAGAATTATCTCAAATTACAACGAATCAAAAACAAGATGAGTTTGAAACTCTTTGTAGAAGATTATCAGAAAAGCTTATCACACCTAATCTAATTCCTCAAGTTGGCCCGACTGGTGGCGGGGATGGTAAAACAGATTCAGAAACCTATCCCGTTTCATCTGATATTTCTGATAGATGGTTTGTGCCCGAAAACGGATGGAAAAAAGATGAGAAATGGGCTTTTGCATTTAGTGCAAAAAAAACTTGGAAACCAAAAGTAGAACAAGATGTAGAAAAAATAATTGATACAAAACGAGAATATTCAAAGATATATTTTATTACAAATCAGACTCCATCAAGTAAAAAGAAAAAAGATGCTCAAGACGAACTCAAAGAAAAATTTGGGATTGATGTCGTAATGGTCTAGCCCCCTATTAATCGGACTATTTTAATTTAGGTTCAAATATATGTGTTTTTCATTACTTATTTTCATAATATTGCTTTAGCAAGAAACGACTGAAGGTGACCTTTCTGCCGGTGGTTGTT
>NZ_JABKBZ010000179.1:0-2282 GCF_013166635.1 Lentimicrobium sp. S6
GACATTTTAAGTTCGAACTTTTTTGGCCGCTTAAAGAGTTTTTAAAATAAAAAATGCCCTGAAGAATGACTAATAATATAGATTTTAATGCTTTGATTATTTGGTGATTTGAAGGAGATGAAACCTATAAATTGAAGAGTTCAAAACGCTTGGTAACAAAGGCTCATACATAATGTGGGTTTTGTAGTAGAATAGAACATATAAACATAAAATAAACATCGGAGTAGGCAGATAGATAATGGCTTTGAAAACCACACTATGCATAGCCTAGGACGTTGGCAGCCATACGAAGAGCGATAGTGCAATAACAAACATTTAGATGAGAGATAAATTACAGATAATTTACATACCAGCTGTTCTGACATTGATAATGTTAGTCGCTGGATATACATTTTTACATTGGTTGATTTTTATTGAATTGGAGCTTTTTTCTTTAAAAAAGATGATTCTTGATTTTGGTATACCAATTACATTGGCTGGATTAGTAGCTTGGATTTATATCAGACCTAAACTAAAGATACTTGACCTAGAGATTAGCACTGGAAGTATGATTGAGTTTTGCACTATGCTAGTTTGGGTTGGAATGACATTTCCTATGGTAATCGCTCAGGAATATATTCAAACTGCGACTGGAAAACTAACTGAATTAAGTTCGATAAATGAAATAAACAATTATGATGAGACTAAGTATTACTCTCTTGAAAACTATTATGTTGATAAGAATTCTATCGGGATTCATCATGATTATGAGGTTGTAACTACTAAATCAAGTAGTAATTTGCATATGAGAATATATGTTGCTTTACCAATCTACAAAACTACAGATGATATTAGTTTAAAATCACCAATTGGTTGGTTAGGTCATGAATACAAAAAAACAATTAGTAATAGGCTCAGCCAAGAACAAAAGGAAGCTGAGTACAAGGAATTTACTAAAGATAGTCAGCTAGATTTTAATGATAGAGACTTTTCAAAATTCACCTACTTCGATAGGTTAGGAAATTCAAAAGAATTTGATGGGTTTAATAATGCGATTAGGGCAAATAAGAATTTTAATGCTACTGATGTTATTCTTGTTGGTGTTAATGAACCGTACTCAGCAAGAAATGGTAATAAACTGTTCTGGATTTTTGGTTCTTCTTTGATTAGCTCCATTGTGTGGCTTATTATGATTTTAATTCCAAGTTATAATCCACGAGAGCTTAATAGAGTAAAAGCTGGAAAACCTGATAGAGAAGCTCAACAAGATTTAAAGGATTTTCTTGGTTATATAACTTTTAAAGATGGGTATGTTATTACACCACTGATACTCTATGGAATTGTTTTAATGTTCCTAATAATGACATTTGGAGGATATGGATTCTTTTCATTTAAAGGACCTGACCTTATTAAATTTGGAGCTAATTATAGCCCGATGACTAAAAATGGAGATTGGTGGAGATTGATTACTTGTGTCTTTCTTCACGGTGGCATTATGCATTTGATTCTAAACATATCAGGTCTAGTCTTCATTTCATTGATTCTTGAGCCATTTTTGGGACACATTAAGTATCTTCTATTATATCTAATTGCAGGTATTATAGCAAGTTTGACAAGTTTGTGGTGGCATGATACCACTTTGAGTATCGGGGCATCGGGAGCGATTTTCGGACTTTATGGAGCATTTTTATCCTTATTCCTTACAAAATCAATACCTGATGAAGTTGGAGGTTTCTTTTTGACTTTCTCCTTGATTTTTGTTGGACTTAATCTATTGTTTGGTCTAGCGGAGGGAATTGATAATGCTGCTCACATTGGAGGACTTTTAAGTGGTTTTCTAATAGGACTTTATTATGCCATGATTATATGGATTGGTAGACCAAATAGTGAAAGTACGGCTGCCAACAATTAAGCATCGTTTTCAGCCCTAAGCCGTGGAGCTAAGCATTTACTTATGGCCAAGAGGGGCTGAATATGTGCTGTGTGTTGAACGTAAACCGGCAACGAAGCCGTAAAGCCTACCTTATATATTGTGGAATCAATTTGGGCAATGATATCTCCACAGCTCTTGTGTAGTTATTTTTTTTCAATTTTTTTCTAGCAAATCTTAGAAGTATTCAAGAGCTTTTCTGTTTTTTGATTTTAGCAGGGTCGTTATTCTGATTATTTCTGATTTTTTGATTGATTGATGCATAATTCTTCCATTAAGATGACTCATATTCTTTTATTGTGTTGATATACTTATACTTACTTTCAAAGGTTTAGTGTTTTCCGGAGGTGCTCTTTGATGATTGTTTCTAAAC
>NZ_JABKBZ010000017.1:0-77139 GCF_013166635.1 Lentimicrobium sp. S6
TGCGGAATCTTTCAATGCTAAAATAAAGCTTTTTAGATCTAACCTCAGAGGCGTTACGGATGTATCGTTTTTCCTCTTTAGATTATCAAAGCTTTTTTCGTAGTCCCCATAAAAATTAACTTGACCCGAAATCTCCCCCAAAACATAGTTTCAAAAGTTAACCTAGAAATTAAACCAACAGCTAAATCCATAGTATCAAATGGAACACCACCTAAGTCCAAAATAGTTATTGGCTTGTCATGATTTACCCATTCATTTAATAGGTCATCTAAATCTTTTGTAACTCCATCAAAATCTTCGGGATCAAAAATAAAGTCAACCCTATTGTCCAAAAGTTTGCCTCTAAGTTTATTTAAATATGAGGATAATAACTTATTGGTTGTAAATATAAATGGAGAAGAACCACCTGTGCCAGGTGGTATAAATTCTGGCAATTCAAGAGTTTCTTTATTTCCTTTCAGCTCTACACCTTGTCCATCCCTTTTATAAGCAATAGTATCAAAATCCCCCTTAGTGTTAACCGTTGCAAAAGTTTCAATATATAAATCATACCAAATCTGCTTCAGGTCAAATGGGATTGGTGAATTGACTGTAATTTGATTCTCGGGAATACTACCAGATTTCAAATCTTGCGATATAGTAATCTTCTGTTTTAGAATTTCTTGTTGTATTCTTAAATCCTGAGGAGAATCAATTGATTGTTTTTTATCAAATAGTATTAGTGCTAATTCATTGTAGGATAAACACCAATATGGAATTTTTAATTTATTCACACCGTCTAAAGAGTAAACTTTACTAAAATCCTCTAATGCAGTGTGATATTCTGAGTGTGGATCAATTAATATGATCTTAGCTTTAGGATAATTATTGGAATTAATAGCTTTTAATAAAGCGGTAACGGTATTAGACTTACCAGAACCAGTAGAACCAACAATTGTAGAATGTCTTGTTATTAATTTATCAATATCTAAAAGAGCAGGTATTGATTCAGAACTAGCAATATTTCCGATTTTAATATAATTTACATCCGTTACTTTGCCATAAATCTTTGTTAAATCCCTTTCTGAAACTAAATGAGCTTCATCTCCGATAGTTGGATATTGACTTATACCACGTTGAAAATTACCATTTGCCGAGCCTTCACCAACTAATTGAACAGTCATCCATCTATTCCCATATGGCTGCTGGTCTATACGATTTTCAGGCACTGAACTTGCTCCAACTTGTGAAATAATTCCATAAAGTAGAGTGAACCCTATTGGGATTTTTATAAAAGTTCCAATTTGGCCAATACGATAACCTTGCCCATCAACATAAACTAGACCTGATAGTGATTCATTTGATAATAAGATACGGACACTTGCCCCATTAACATCTTCGATTGTTCCTAGAAATGTAGCTTTACTTTTCATTAGTTTTCTTCATTTTCATTACCAACTAATTCTTGTAAAAAATCTCCTAATCTTGAAAAATCTCCAAGAGTTAATTTCCAAGAAATAATTTTACTTTCAGGGTTCTCAGGATCATCCTTCTCCTCTTTTTTTATAACATTTCCAATATTATCTTCAGCTTCAAAATCATCGACAGGTTGCCAATCCCCTTTTTTAGTTCCGATTATTGCCTTATCAAAAGCCCAAAGACTAATATTTGGTCTTCGTTTGGCTATTTCTTCAGCTCTTGGATAATCAGATAGATTTCCAAATAACAATGCAATTACCATTGAAGTAGGATTCGCTTTTAATGCATTTAATATTGAATCATTAATATGCTCATCATTGAAAGAATAGCCAGTTGATATCAAAACACTAGGCTCTTTCTTGATCGAACTTGTTAAACGGTCAATTAAAGCCAAATAAGGCATTTTTCTACTTTGGTCATATTTTAGATGAGAAGGATAGATCAAATGTGATTCTTGATTCTGAATATTGCTTCCAGTGCTTCGATGAACTGCATTTTCCGATTGATACCAATTCAATGAACCATGAATTTTCCATAATCTTGTCCAGTGATTCGGAATGGCATTTTCTTCAATTGCTCTTAGATCAAAGAACGTGTTTCTTGCACCTACAAAACCATCAAAGTATGGAACAGAGGTTTCTTCCAATGCTTGCTCCATTAATAAATCATAATTAGTTGTAAATATCTCAACGGCCTTTTCTCTATCAATTGAAGCTATCCAAGAAGCAAATTTATGATAGGGCGTAATTTCATCTGGCAACTCGACATTTATTAATTTTGCGATTATTAAACAAATTTGCTTTTCTAATTCAATTAATTCTTCTTGTGAAAAACCTCTCACAGCTCCCCCAATCGAGACTTCTGTTAATGACCTAGCAAAACTTAAAACCAATTCAATATTTTCATGATCTTTTCCATCTTTTTTAATTTCTTCTATAAACTCCGCATATCGTAGATGTACTTTATCCTCATTTAATAATTCGGCATTTACCTTTTGACTTAATTCCTTAATTGCAGGAATTAGTGGCCATTTGTCTTCAGGCATTTCAACTCCTAAAGGACAACCAGCAGAAAGAAAGAATGATAGAGGTTTCTTATCATTTGATAATGTCTGACTTAAAAATCTAATCTGCTTTATTGGGTCATGTGAATTTTTCATGTTTTTCATTCTTTGCGTTTGCTATAGCAAGCTCTTTTATTTATGAGAGGCACGAGCAAAAATAGATGTGCTTGATGTGTGACTATTTTTAGCTTGTGGGTAACGTCTGCATATAGTCTATTGTTTCTATATCTCTTTTATATTTTACAAAAAGGTGTTCTTATGCCCCCAAATATCAGGAATATAAACAATATACACACTCAAAGTATTTTGAGTTCATCATATGCAATATCAATAAACCATGAAATTTAGTATCTAAATAATAGGGATAAACTGGAATAGTAGTGTTTCATGCTTTAAAGTATTTGCAAAGGCGAATATAGTGAATATATGATTTGTATGATATAGGTTAGATAAATTATAGTGGTTCTAAATAAGAGGAGGGTATGGAGAGTTCATTATTTACTGGTATTATAGACAATTTGTGGCACTACATTGGAAAGTTAGGGAGAGTGAAGTACGCTTGAAAAGATATGAATAGTCCATGGAGAACGCTAATTTTCGCTAATTTTTATCTGTGTCATTCGTGATCCACAGTGGACTAAATATTTCTTAATTGGTAATTATTCTAATGCTTATAAAAGCTTTACTACAAAGGAACTCAAAGGTGTTCACGAAGTGCCACTAAGGGTTTTTGAACATGATTTATCATCCGTGTCATCAGCGTAAATCCGTGGAGCCCTTTTCTAATTCATTAATCAGCGAAAATTAGCGTTCCTCTTTTTACAATCTAATTAGCTATAATTCGTGGACCAATTATTTTTTTGCTTCTTATCTAGTTTCTTCTTTGAGAACCTCTGAGTCTTCTCTGTGCAACTCTGTGTAATAACTTAACCACAAAGGAACCCAAAGGTTTTCACAAAGTGCCACTAAGGGTTTTGAGCATGATTTATCATCCGTGTCATCAGCGAAAATTCGCGGACCAATTATTTTTTTGCCTCTTATCTATTTACTTCTTTGAGAACCTCTGAGTCTTCTCTGTGCAACTCTGTGTAATAGCTTTACCACAAAGGAAATCAAAGGTTTTTACAAAGTGCCACTAAGGGTTTTGAGCATGATTAAATCATCCGTGTCATCAGCGAAAATTCGCGGACCCTTTATTCTAATCCATTAATCAGCGAAAATTAGCGTTCCTCTTAAGATTACTTCAATACAATCTCATCAGCAAACATCCAAGTATCCCCACCAGCACCCAAATGCCATGCTGGACAAGGACCTGCATTCTCTGCCACAATCTTTACATATTTCACGCGCTTCGACTTCATCTTAACCCTAAAATCATGAGTGATAGGAGACTTTTTCATATCGATATCATTATCTAAACTACCCACCAATTTCCAGTTCTCTTTATCATTAGAAATATAAAAACTCACCTTCTTTGGGAGGAAAATCCAAGAACCTTGATCCTGAATAAAGGTCATGGTGAGCTCACTGAGTCTTTTCTTTTTGGCAAAGGTCACGATGGCCTCCACAGGAGTGTTATAGAATCCTTGCCATGTACCGGTTTTAAAATTATGATTTCCTCTGATATTGTCTATTAGGGCCAAATCGCCTCCTGCTGCATATAATGGACTATAGGCATAGGTGAGTTCTAAACTCTTACTGGCATCTATTTTATAGAATTTACTTTCTATACTGGCGCTTTCTCCCCATTTGGGATGGATAGACTTTATTTTAAAGGAAGTTGACCTATTAATAAGGAGTGGCTTGGTATAGAGCTTAGATTGCGCTGTTGGCTCACTGCCATCTATGGTATAATAGGTTTTGGCATCCGTAACAGGATTCACCATTTCTATTTTCAAGTCGTCTTTAAAAGTCTGAGTCTCGCTGATGATGGTCGGAGGAGGGCATATCAATAAATCTGTGATTTCCATTTGAGGTCTGCTGCTCTCGTCTTGCCCGTAGGTCTCATTGGCTGCTGCGCCCATATTGAAGTTTAAGATTCCTCCACTGGCTATTTCTTCATGAGTGATATAGCTGCGTAGGAGAGGAGACGAGTTCATATTGGTAGATTGCACATAAATATTTTGCTTACCATAATTCTCCGCTTTTATTTCAAACATAGTCCCATTGTCGAGTCTTAATTTCACCGATTCAAAAATAGGTGTACCTATTATATAGTCATTGCTTCCTGGTGTAACAGGATAGAAGCCCATAGAGCTTAAAACATACCATGCCGACATCTGACCACAATCTTCATTACCACTCAAACCATCGGGTTGATCGTGATATAATTCGTTCATGATTTGTGATAATACCTTTTGTGCTTTCCAAGGTTCTCCCACAAAATTATATAAGTATGCCATGTGGTGGCTGGGTTCGTTTCCGTGTGCATATTGACCAATTAAACCTGTAATATCCGATTGGTGACGACCACTTAATTTCATTTCGGTTTCGAATAACTCGTCCAGTTTTTTACTGAAATTCTTTTCTCCACCATGTAAGGCTATCAATCCATTCACATCCTGTGGAACAAACATACTATACTGCCAGCTATTGGCTTCGGTAAAATGGAAGTTTACTTCTGTTGGACTAAAAGGCTTTTGCCATTGCCCGTTTATTTTGGCGCGCATAAAACCAGTAGAAGCATCATACAAGTTCTTATAATATTGAGCTCTAACTATAAACTCCTCATAAATATCGTTTCTTCCTAAATCCTTTGCCATCATGGCGATACACCAATCATCGTAAGCGTATTCTAGGGTTTTAGAAACCGATTCACCTTCTTCGTCCGCTTTGATGTATCCATATTCTTGATAAGAATCCAATCCAAATATATTTTCCCTAGCCCCTTTTATCATGGCATCAAGAGCCTGATTGGCATCAAAATCACCAATTCCTTTGGCATAAGCATCATAGATCACCGGAACAGCATGATAGCCAATCATACAATTGGTTTCGCAAGCAGCTAATTCCCAGACAGGAAGCAAGCCATCCGCTTCATACATCAAGAGCATGCTCTTAATCATGTCGTTAACTCTTTCAGGATGCAAAAGCGTTAATAGGGGATGTTCGCCACGGAAAGTATCCCAAAGAGAAAATACAGTGTAAACAGTGTGATCTGCTGTGTGTACCTTTAAATCGTGACCTCTATATTGGCCATCCACATCCGACCAAGTATTGGGAGCTATTAAGGCATGATAAAGTGCCGTATAAAAGATAGTTTCGTCTTTTTCTTCCCCTTTTACTTCAATTCTGGCCAGTTCTTTTTCCCATTCTTTTTGAGATTCCTTCAAGGTTTTATTGAAGTCCCAATGAGGAATTTCGGCTGCTAGATTCTTTTTGGCTCCTTCTACACTAACAGCAGATAAGGCTACTTTAGCCAAGATTATTTCGCCATCCTCCGTATCAAAGTCGAACCACGCTTGAATGTCTTTTCCTTGGGCTTTTTTTAATCCTTTATTGATTTCTCCTTCTAGCTGAATGCCAAAATCTTTAAAGTCTTTATCGAATTCAATCACAAAATAACAATACTGATCATTGGCCCATGAAGCCGATCTTCTTAATCCAGAAATGGTATGATTGTCTTCTATATTAATAATGAGTTCGTGAATCTTTTCCGTTCTAACAGCTTCTTTTAAATCTAAAATAACATGAGAGGATTCTGATTTTGGAAAGGTGTATTGGTGGAAACCAGCACGACGAGTGGCGGTGAGTTGCACGTCTATCTGATAATCATCGAGCAAGACCTGATAAAATGCGGGCGCTGCTTTTTCATTATCATGAGAGAATTTAGAAATATAACCCTCCTCCGTATTTTCTTTAGTTCCAGGGCGTAGTTTTAAATCACCAACTGTAGGCATCAATCTGATATCGCCATAATCACCAACACCAGTTCCGCTCAAGTGGGTATGAGAGAATCCTAGTATTTGAGAATCAGAATAGTGATAGCCAGAGCAGCCATCCCAATCATCAATTCGGGTATCGGGGCTCAATTGCACCATACCAAAAGGAGTAGTAGCACCTGGGTAGGTGTGGCCATGGCCTCCAGTTCCAATAAATGGATCTACCTTATTTATCAGCGGATTATTGTTGGAACAGCCCAGCAAGAATAAACCAAGAATACCGAATAAGAAAATTTTAGTTCTCATAATATGTCTACTGTGTTTTAATGATAATGGTCCAATTCTATGTTCTATCCTAGTCCTAATGTATGTGTTCAGAATGATAATTTAATTTATCCAGTTGATGAATACACTGTTCAAGTTCCCTTCTAATTGGCTTATTTAAATTTAGGCTCAAATATATGTTTTTTTCGTTTTCATTTGTATAATATTGCCCTATCAAAAAATAAATATAAGTGGGTTTAATATCGATTGTTGCTGATGTGTTTTAGGGACTGTTAATTCTTTATATAGAAAGGGAAATTTAGGTTCTAAACAAAATATAGGGTAAGGTTGAAAAAAAGCTTCTAAGAAACAGAAACTAAAGATAAATCAAAGAGCCAGCTTATATAGGCATTCACAATTCACAAACCCGTAAGAACCTTTCTCACTCAAAGGCCTCTTTTAATTTGATAATCACCTGTTTCTCCTCAGTCACAATACCACCATAGGCTTGGGCTACTTTTAAAACGGAGTTTAAGCAGAAATCCTTTATCCAATCAGGGAATAATTTCTTGTTTTCTAGGTAATAAGCAAGGAATTTATCCAGTGCGATATCTGCAGGTATTTCAGCATGATAGCTATTTAGAAAACCGCTATCAGCGAGTAATTCATTAAAATGTAGAACTTCGTCATTTGGCACATCAGCTATGTTTTTAAGTTCATTTCTGGTAATTTTATGAAACTCTTCTATTTCTTCCATTTGAACGGTAGAATCGGAGATGGCGATTGCGTAAAGCAGGTTGCCAAAGGCAAGGTAAAAACTATTGGGTAGCATAGGTAAATTGTTTATAAGTTGGTTAGTGCTAATATACTAAATTCTTTTTTAGTATTCAATAATTTCGTTATTTTGAAGAATCGAAATGCAATTTACTATGAGATTATTTGGAAAAAAGAAAAAAACGGAGATTAATCAAGCAAACGGATACCTAAAACTCGATGATTTAAATGGAATATTTGGAATCATCGTTTTGGATACAGCATATGAAGTGGTGTCTGTAAATGATAAAATGTTAATTAGATTGAGTTTATCTTCCGATGAATTGATTGGTAAATCAATTAATACGCTATCTACTTCAATTATTGGGACTGAGTTTCACGATGGATTCTGGATTGAAACATTGGCTGCAAACTTTTTCAGCAATCAAGTTCAGGTTCTGAATAAAGAAAGTGGGTTAGTATCTTTCCAATTAAAAGTAGTGAAAAGCTCTGAAGGTTTTTTTACTCTTTTATTCGATGAAATACTAATCACTGAAAAGCATGAAGAAATTCCTGTTGCTCCAAATTTGAATAATGAATTATTTTTAGAACTCATTAAACAAACTCCAGATATTATATGTTTCAAAGATGGAGAGGGGAAGTGGTTATTGGCTAATGAGGCAGACTTGAAATTATTCCATCTTGAAAAGGTTAAATACTTTGGGAAAACTGATGCTGATTTAGCAAACGAAACCCATCCAATGTATAAAAGTGCATTTAGTACTTGTATGCAAACAGATAAGGAGTGTTGGGAGCAAAAGAAAATTTCCAGACGTGATGAAATCATCCCATTAACAAGTGGTGATGAAGCTATCTATGATGTCTTTAAGATACCTGTTTTTAATGAGGATGGAAGCCGAAAAAATCTGATAGTTTTAGGTCGAGATGTAACTGCTCGTAGACTCGCAGAAAAAGAACTCGTTAGCGCAAAATTACGAGCGGAAGAATCTGATAGATTGAAGTCTGCTTTCTTGGCTACTATGTCTCATGAGTTAAGGACTCCTCTAAATGCCGTTATTGGTTTTGCTAATCTCATCTTCGATGAGGAAGACCTTGTCGAAATTAGAGATTATTCAAGAATCATCAATAATAACTCTAATGTACTTCTTAATTTAATAGAAGATATTTTTGATATCTCATTAATTGAATCAGGACAAATGCAAGTCTTAAATGGGGAGTTTGATGTAGTGAAAGCTATTAATGAAGTATACGAAATATTCCCTGTGGAAATCAGCATGTTAGATAAGATGGATATTGACTTTAAATTAAATATACAAGCCGAAGGGATTCTGATAGATAGTGATGTTTTTAGGTTCAAACAAATACTTATGAATCTGGTTAGGAATGCACTTAAATTTACTGAAAAAGGCTTTATACATATTTCCTTCAAAGCGCTTGAAGATACCATTGAAATTGAAGTGAAGGATTCTGGAATAGGTATTTCTAAGGATAAATTAGAACAGATATTCGAAATATTTGAACAAGGAGAAACAGGCTATAATAGAAAATTTGGAGGTGCAGGTTTAGGACTTTCTATATCAAAAAAGCTCGCCATAATATTGGGAGGCGATATTCGTGTTACCTCAAATTCTGGGCTGGGTTCCACTTTCATTTTATCGCTTCCTAGATAAAAATAGAGCTCAATAAAATTATAATTTTAGATTTCAGTATTTTACCGATCTACTTGATAGTCTTTCCTCTATTTTTTTAGTAAAACCACAACTGTTTGTCTAACAGTACTTTATTTTGTTCGTAAACGCACATCTTGTGAAAATCAATTTATAATATTTCTAAATTAAGTCTAAGCATTTGTGAGGGCTTCTGCCGACTAATATTTCTCCTCTAAATTGATTAATTTCGCAGGAATTGAAATATTAAAATCTATAAAAATGGCGAAAGTAAAAGGTGCAATTGATGTGGATGTAGAAAGATGCAAAGGCTGCGGTGTTTGTGTTCCTGCTTGTCCAACAGATGTCATACTGTTAGCAAAAGAAGTAAATGGTAAGGGTTACAACTATGCATACATGGAAAATCCAGAAGCATGTATTGGTTGTGCGAATTGTGCTATTGTTTGTCCTGATGGAGTTATCTCTGTTTATAAGGTTAAAATAGCAAGTTAATAATAATATTAAAGACATATATATATGGCTGAAGTAAAATTAATGAAAGGTAATGAGGCTGTAGCTGAAGCCGCTATTCGTGCTGGTTGCGATGCCTATTTTGGATATCCCATCACTCCTCAGTCAGAAGTGATAGAATATTTAATGATGGAACGTCCTGAAGAGAGAACTGGAATGGTTTGTCTTCAGGCAGAAAGCGAAATTGCTGCCATCCATATGGTTTATGGTGCTGCAGGTGCTGGTAAAAAGGTGATGACATCATCTTCAAGCCCTGGGATTAGCCTTAAACTCGAAGGAATTTCATATATCGCTGGTGCCGAATTGCCAGCCGTTATTGTAAATGTAGTTAGAGGAGGACCAGGTTTAGGTACTATCCAGCCTTCTCAAGCTGATTATTTCCAAGCTACTAAAGGTGGTGGACATGGAGATTATAGAATGTTAGTTTTAGCTCCTGCTTCGGTTCAGGAAATGGCTGACTTTGTTGCTGATGCTTTTGAATTAGCTTTTAAATATCGTAATCCAATTTTGATTCTTTCTGATGGTGTAATTGGCCAGATGATGGAAAAAGTAATCATGCCAGAACAAACTCCTAGAATGACAGATGAGGAAATCAAGGATAAGTATGGTGACTGGGCTACTATTGGAAAGCCAGAGACTAGAGAAAGAAATATAATTACTTCTTTGGAATTAGATCCTTTCAAACAAGAAGCACATAACATTAAGCTTCAAGCAAAATATCAACAAATGTGCGAAAATGAAGTTCGCTATGAGATGATCAATTGTGAAGATGCTGAATATGTATTTGTTGCTTATGGTTCTAGCGCTCGTATTGCTCAAAAAGCAATGGAACAAGCAAGAGCTAAAGGTATTAAAGCTGGTATTTTTAGATTGATCACCCTTTATCCTTTCCCTATGAAGGAATTGAATAAATTAGCTGATCAAGTTAAAGGGTTCTTAGCTGTTGAAATGAGTGCTGGCCAAATGATAGAGGATGTTAAATTAGCTATTGAAGGCAAGGCTAAAGCTGAGCATTTTGGACGCTATGGTGGAATTATTCATTCTCCTGAAGAGATTTTAGAAGCTCTGGAGACACAAATTATTGGAGGATAAATCATGGATATTAAAGAAATAATGAAACCCGAAAACTTAGTTCATACAAAAACTAAGAACATGACTGACAAAGAGCTGAGCTATTGCCCAGGTTGTGGTCATGGTACTGCTCATATGATTACTATGGAAGTAGTTGAGGAAATGGGTATTACTGAAGAAACTATTGGTGTTGCTCCTGTTGGATGTTCTGTTTTGGCATACGAATTCATGAATATCGATATGACTCAAGCTGCTCATGGTAGAGCTCCAGCTGTTGCAACTGGTATCAAAAGAATATATCCTGAAAAATATGTATTCACCTATCAAGGTGATGGTGATTTAGCTGCTATTGGTGGTAATGAAACACTTCATGCTTGCAATAGAGGAGAGAATATTGTTATCATCTTTGTGAATAACGGTATTTACGGTATGACAGGTGGTCAGATGGCTCCCACTACTTTAAAAGGTATGAAGACTTCAACATCTCCTTATGGTCGTGAAATCGAAACTATGGGAAGTCCATTAAAAATGACTGAGCTTATCGCTCAACTTCCTGGAGTTAACTTTGTAACTCGTCAGGCTGTTCATACTCCTGCTGCTGTGCGTAAAGCTAAAAAAGCCATTAAAAAGGCTTTCGAGGTTCAGAAAGGTAAAAAGGGATTAGCATTTGTTGAAATCGTATCTAACTGTAATAGTGGATGGAAGATGACTCCAATCGATTCTAATAAATGGATGGTTGATAATATGTTCCCTTATTTCCCATTGGGAGATATTAAGGTGGACGGAAATTTTGTTAAATAATAATCAGCTAAAAACTAGAAATTATGACAGAAGAATTAATTATAGCTGGATTTGGTGGACAAGGTGTTCTTTCCATGGGTAAAATTTTAGCCTACAGTGGAATCATGCAAGATCAGGAAGTAAGTTGGATGCCAAGTTATGGTCCTGAAATGCGAGGAGGTACTGCTAATGTTACTGTAATCATCAGCGATGATAGAGTAAGTAGCCCTATCTTAACTCAATATGATACTGCTATTATTCTTAACCAGCAATCAATGGATAAATTTGAGGAGACTGTTAAACCAGGTGGTGTATTAATTTATGACCCTAATGGTATCCTTAAACACCCAACTAGAAAAGATATCACGATTTACAAGATTGAAGGAGCTAAAATAGCTGCTGAGATGGGTAATTCTAAGATTTTCAATATGGTAATATTAGGTGGTTACCTAACTGCTCGACCTATTGTTAAATTAGAAAATGTAATCCTTGGTCTTAAGAAATCTCTTCCAGAACGTTATCACAAATTGATTCCTCTGAATCAAGATGCGATTACACAAGGTATGAAAAGCATAGTCGAAGTGCAATAAGCGACTATAACCAAATGAAAAGTGAGCCGTTACATTTTATGTAGCGGCTTTTTTTTTGTCCATATAGTTTTGAAATAAAAGTATTTGATATTTATACAATTAGGTGCTACCTTTGGTATCCAACTATAAATGCATTGATTATGAAAAATTGTTATAATATTATCATCTCAATTATATTATTCTATTTTATTTCAATCTCCACATTTGCACAGATAAATGATACAGTTTCTCATATAGGAGATGATTGCTTAGGAAAAGATTATGTCAATAATTTTCAGTTTTATTTCGAAAATGATTCCTTATTTATTGGTGGTGAAGTATTAATGAATTGCTGGGATCATAATTATTTATTCAGAGAAGTTAGGCAGGACAGTGTTTTCTTAATCGCTGCTGATACTTGCATGGATAATTGTACATGTCATTTTAATTTTTCGACAGGTCTAGTAGCTCCAGATTATAATGAAATTTATGTCTCAATTGGTTATTTGTGCTTAATTGGAGATTATCAATATGAGCATTATTTAGATACCATCATAAATAATCCATTAGTAAATATTCAATCAATGGGAAGGAATAATGATTTTATTAAAATTTCTCCAAATCCAATTATAAATCAACTTAATATAAGCTTGGAAGATTCTGGTGATTATATTAAGAACATAAAGATCTTTCAGATAAATGGGAGAGAGGTTTATAATCGACATTGCTCGAATAAATCCCATTTGCGAATTATAGATTTTTCTCATTTCGATAAAGGAGTATATTTTATTAGTATTGAGTCTAATAAAGAAATCTTCATTAAAAAGATAGCTAGAATCTAATTAGAATCCTCAAATCATTAATGGTTTGGGGATTTTTTTATTTAATATTTTTTTATATTTGCTGATATAACTATTGTGATACATATTGTTCCCAATTAAATATCATCTATTATGAAGAAAATGCTTTTTTACCTATTTATCTTATTTGCTATTTCCATTTCTTGCAAAAAAAAGTCTGATGTTGATGGTACACAACCCATTATTGAAGAGACTAAATACTTTAATTTTACCGTTGGACCCAATTATAATATTGATAATGAATATAAAAGAATTAGAAATTGGGTATTGGTGTATTCTGAAGAAAATGAGTTGCTCATTAATTTGGAATTGGAGAATGAAAAAGAGTATAGCTTCAATGATTTAGAATTACCTCAAAGTGGTTTGAGCTTGCAGATCATAACTTTTGAAGAACAAAGAGGTATTAATGATACAGTTTTTAATTGGCAAGATAAAGTGTCTTTTGCAATATATGAGGATGTTATGCCAGATCTTTGGAAGTTTACAAAAAGCGAAAGCAAAAAAAATGAACCTATTGGTACTTTTGATGTAGAGCTTCAAGGTTTTGAACTTCGAGATTTCCATATATCAGAAATGAAATCATCTTGTGAATATGCAAATTCAATCTATAATTCGAATGAATATCAATTGAATAGATATATTGATAAGGAATATTTATGGATATTCGCCATGAACGAAAATGAAGCACCCAATTTTAAAAAAACATCAAATATTGTTTCAGATACTCAGTTTATCGTAAACAATAATGATTTAATGGTAATGAACGATTATGTTGATGTTACCCTACCCCAAAATGAAAGCATGTTCGTATACCTTGAGTCAGAGGATGATTATAGTAGTGAATATTGGGATTATAATATAGTATATTACAATTATTTTGATGGTGGAGAAACATCCATTAGAGCTTACAATCCAGGAGAGGTATTCCTAGGTTATTATAGTTACTATCGTGCTAGGATGGGAAATGTTAATAACTATCAACTCACTTCTCGAGGAAACATTCCAAATCAATTAAAAACACTAGGCATTGATTTAAGTCTTGGTAATTCAAATATTAATGATGTTAAAGCTACGGTAACTGGTAACGCGGATTTGGGAACTCTTCGTTGGAAGTATGATAGTGCTGACGAAGAAATATTTTTTGACTATAGGGTGAATTTTCCTTTGGATTCTGAAATAAATTTTTCAGCACCGACTATTCCTGAAAATGTGATTGCAGAATTACCTGCAGAATTAAATATTAATAGTTTTGAATATGATTATTTCTTGGCAAATGAATATGATGTTTTCAATGGTTATCAAGACTATATTCAGTCTTATTATATTGATAATTTTGATTTGTATTCTCAGAGAATAGAAAGGCAATGGCAATATATTTATCAAAATAGTAAATCTATGGAAGAGAATAATGATAAGGAAATCATTGAGAGTTTAAAAAGAAACCCTTATGAGTAGCATTTGAATTTTGTTATAATTTTCCCAATGAGTCAACCCTTTTTAAATAAAGGCTGTCTATACTTCGTTAATATGTTTATTTTTGGGAAAAATTAGATAGATGAAGAAATTATTAAGCCTTGCATTACTTTTATTTGTTTTCTTAGTTGCAGAAGCTCAGGAATATAAATATGCGGTTCATTTTACACATAAGAATTTTACACCATATAGTGTGGACCAACCAGAGGAGTTTCTCTCACAAAGAGCTATTGATCGTCGTGCCAAATATAATATTCCAATTATTGAGGAGGATTTACCTATAGATCCAGAGTTAATTGAAAATATCCTGGGTTTAAATGATAATTTTGAATTAATTATTCATGTAAAATGGTTAAATGCCATTATTATTTCAACACCAGATTCTACAGATGTGGAAATTTTGGATTTGTTAGATGATGTGGAAAAAGTAGTACAAGTTTATAATTCTAATTTTAAATCTTCGAAAAGTGATAAACTATCCTTTGATCTAAAAGAAGAACAAATATATGCTCCTCACAAATCTACTCAAGCCTACGATTCCGCTTTCTATGGAGGAGGCTGGGTACAAATCAACCAACTTAAAGGTGAAAAACTTCATGAGCTCGGATATAAAGGTCAGGGTATGGTAATAGCAGTTTTAGATGCAGGATTTGTGGGAGTTGACGAGCGACAAATATTTCAGTCACTTTGGGATAATGACCAAATTCTGGGAACGAAAAATATGGTAGCTCCAGGAGAAACTGTGTTTGCCACTCATACTCATGGAACAGCTGTGCTTAGTACCATGGGAGGTTATTGGGAAGGGAATTTAGTAGGAACTGCACCCGATGCCGATTATTGGTTAATTAGGACCGAAGATGGCGCTTCTGAAGCATTAATAGAAGAATATAATTGGGTGGCAGGTGCTGCTTTTGCTGATAGTGTTGGTGCCGATGTTTTAAATACATCCTTAGGGTATACCACTTTTGATGATCTACGAACTGACCACACATGGGAAGAATTAAATGGTGATTTAACCATTATTACTAGAGGTTCGAATATGGCATTCCGTAAGGGAATGTTGGTGGTGAATAGTGCAGGGAACTCAGGAAATAGCTCTTGGAGATATGTTGGTGCACCAGCAGATGGATACCAAGTTTTTAGTATTGGAGCAGTTGATGGTAGTGGGAATATTGCAAGTTTTAGTAGCCATGGCTTTCCTTGGAGTGATGATATAAAGCCGAATGTGGTGGCAAGAGGAGCTGGGGCATATGTGGCATCTGCGTTTAGCGATGTGGTTGCACCTTCTAATGGAACATCATTTTCAGGTCCAATTATTGCAGGAATGACCGCTAGCCTTTGGTCTGCCGATCCTACAGTAAGTCCAAAGATGGTAAAACAAGCCATACAATATAGTGCCAATAGATTTAATGAACCGGATACCCTTTATGGTTATGGTTTGCCTGATTATGAAAATGCTTTGGGGATTTTAGGAATGGAAAATCTTCAATCAGAAAACCAAAATATTACTGTGGCTCCTAATCCTGTTTCTGAATCATTTTCTTTGGATCTTCAAACCAAAGAATATTTTAGTTTCACCATGAGGATATTCAATATTCAAGGAGCATTAATAGAAGAAAGAAAAATGAACTGGAATGGAAGTCCGTTAAACATAGACATCAAATCATACACAAGAGGAATCTATTTTGTAGAGGTACATGCTGCAAATAGAAACTCACAAATAAAAATCACCAAATTGTAATCAATCATGAGGAATATTTTTACTGTTTTACTCTTGAGCTTTAGTTTTGCATTAATGGCTCAGGTAGCACCAAATTATTATGCAATTAAATTTACTGATAAAGATAATAATACCTATACACTTGATAATCCTGAAGCGTTTTTATCTGCAAGAAGTATGGAAAGAAGAGTAAATCAGGGGATTAGTTATGATCTAACAGATTTACCTATCACTTCTTCGTATGTCAATCAGGTTGCAGAAATAGGAGTTGAAGTGAAACGTCAAGTAAAATGGATCAATACCATATTAGTTAAGACTACAAATCCGACATTAATTGAAGAAATTCTTGCTTTGTCTTTTGTGGAGAGTGCTACAAAAATTGCCGACGTGAATGCTAACCCTCCTATTAAACCTAAAAACTTCTTTGAAGTAGAGGAGGAGCTAGAACAAAATAATATTCAAGCATCAAGACTAAAATCCACTTCTACATTAAACTATGGTCAGGCCACTGAACAAATTGAGTTGATTAATGGTATACCATTGCATGATATGGGATATCAAGGACAAGGAATGGTGATTGCCGTTTTAGATGGTGGTTTTATTGGCGTTCCTGATAGAATTGTTTTTGATTCTCTATATGCCAATGGACAGATTTTAGGAGCACGAGATTTTTGCTCTGAAGAAAATGACCCATTTGCAGGAAGTACTCATGGTACTAAGGTTTTATCTACCATGGGAGCCAATTGGCCTGGTCAAATGATAGGTACCGCTCCAAAGGCAGATTATTGGTTATTAAGAACGGAATATACCGATTACGAAAATATTATAGAAGAATACAACTGGTTGGTTGGAGCTGCATTCGCTGATAGTGTTGGAGCAGATATTATCAATTCTTCTTTGGGTTATACTACATTCGATGATTCAAATTTCGATCATACTTGGAATGAAATAAATGGAAATACAGCCATTGTTACAATCGGAGCTGATTTAGCTGCTAAAAAAGGTATTCTACCTGTAAATAGTGCAGGAAATGATGGAAGTAGTTCATGGCAATATGTTGGATTTCCAGCTGATGGTGATAGTGTTTTTGCAATTGGAGCAACTGATTATTCTGGGAATATTGCTTCTTTCAGCTCTAGAGGCTATCCTATGGATTCTCGAATTAAACCAAATATCTGTGCAGTAGGTTCTGGAACAACAGTGGCAGATGCTTACAGTGATTTTATTAGCTCGGCTAATGGTACTTCTTTTTCTTCTCCTACTATTGCAGGTATGACTGCATGTTTATGGCAAGCAAATCCTGAATTTAATAATAAACAAATAATGGATTTATTAGAAATGTCAGCTTCTCAGGCTTCTAATCCAGATAAAACTTATGGTTATGGAATTCCTGATTATGAAGCAGCCAATGCTTTTGTGGGAATTGAAACTTCCCCTCAAAAAGAAACTGCTTCTTTTGAAGTTTATCCAAATCCAAGTAGAGATTATATCCATTTATCATTGCAAAGTGATATTTCCGAATTAAGGATATACTCCAGTAATGGACAACTTATCTATCAAACCTACGGAAACCAAACAGATATTAATGTTTCTAAATTGAATACTGGGATTTACATGATTCAGGTTGTGATTGGAAATGGGGTTTCTCAATCGAAATTCTATAAAGAGTAAGAAAGGTTTTGAATGGATGACAGATGACAGATGACAGATGACAGAAGTTGGAAGACTGCTCCATCAACTTGTCGAAGGATAAAAATAATAGATGATTCTTAAGTGAAAGAAACTCAACGAAGCTAAAAACTGCCTAGTAATAATTTGCTAGGCAGTTTTTTTTAACCAGTTAGCTTTCTATTTGTGATTCTTATTCACTTTACCAGGGCCTCACTTAGTTGGGTTTAATGGATGATAGCCTCCTTGGATTAGTTTTTCTTGGCCAACAGCCAACAGCTAATAGCCAGTAACCAACAGCCGACAATCAATAATCAGAATGCTTTACCTATATTTGCTCTTTAAATAAAAAAACATGATATACCTAGATTATAATGCCACAACACCTATCGACCCTATCGTAGCGGAGGCTATGAGACCTTATTTAGAGGTGTATTTTGGCAACCCGTCCAGCTCACATCAACTGGGTGCCGAAACTAAAAAGGCCATAGAGAAGGCTCGTAAACAAGTGGCTGATTTGATAGGAGCAGAATCCTCCGAAATTATTTTCACAAGTGGAGGAACGGAATCGAATAATTATGCTTTAAAAGGAGCGGCCTTTGCCAATAAGCATAAAGGGAATCATATTATCACTTCAAGTATTGAGCATCCCGCTATTTTCGAAGTATGTAAGTATTTAGAAAGAAATGGTTTTGAAGTGACATACTTACCTGTTGACGAATTTGGAATTATCCATCTTAAAGATTTAGAGGAGGCCATTAAAAAAGAAACCATCCTAATTTCTGTGATGCATGCCAATAATGAAGTAGGTAGTATCCAGCCCATTTCTAAAATTGGTAAAATAGCCCAAGAAAGAGGTATATTGCTTCATAGTGATGCAGCGCAGTCCATTGGAAAGGTTGCTGTGGATGTGAAGGAAATGGGATTGGATTTGATGAGTATTGCTGGCCATAAGCTTTATGCGCCCAAAGGAATTGGTGCGATTTATATAAAAGAGGGAGTTGTATTAGAAAAGCTGATGCATGGTGCAGATCATGAGCAAAATATGAGAGCTGGAACAGAGAATGTTTTGGAGATAGTTGGCTTGGGAAAAGCGGCTGAAATGGTGACAGAGAAACTCAAGGATTATCAGCTTCATTATGCAAATATGCGTGATATGCTATGGGATTCATTAAAGAAAGAATTACCTCATATCAAGAGAAATGGTCATGCTGAAAAATGTTTGGCAAATACCTTAAGTGTTTCCTTTCCTAAAATTGAAGCCAATACTTTAATTGCAAGATTAGAAAATGTTGCTGCATCCGCTGGTGCGGCTTGTCATTCCGAAAGCATTGATGTATCTGTAGTTTTGGAAGCCATGAATATACCTTTAGAATTTGCTATGGGAACAATTCGGTTTTCAACTGGTCGTACAACATCCAAAGAAAACATAGATGCCGCAGTTAAAGAAGTGGTATCAAATGTGAAAATATTAATGCCAAAAGCGGATGGTTCTACAATTCATTTGCCTGAAAATCGAGATATTTCTAAAATTAAACTTACTCAGTATACCCATGGCTTAGGCTGTGCTTGCAAAATAGAACCTCAGAAATTACAGCAGGTTTTGAAATCTTTGCCTCAAGTTCATGATGTAAATGTATTGGTGGGGACAGATACTTCAGACGATGCAGCTGTGTATCGATTGACTGATGAATTGGCTTTGGTTCAAACTCTGGATTTCTTTACACCAATAGTGGATGACCCGTTTCAGTTTGGAGCTATTGCTGCGGCCAATGCATTGAGCGATGTTTATGCCATGGGTGCTAGGCCTATCTTTGCTTTAAACATAGTTGGATTCCCTGAGGAGGCACTTCCTATGGAAGTATTGGAATTGATTCTTAAAGGTGCCCAAAGCAAGGCTGAGGAAGCTGGTATCCCTATTTTGGGAGGACATACCATTGAAGATCCCGAACCTAAATACGGAATGGTGGTTAGTGGTTTGGTTCATCCTGACCAAATGATTAAAAATAAAGGCGCAAAAATAGGGGAGGTCTTGGTTTTAACTAAGCCCATAGGAACAGGAATTATCTCTACCGGAATAAAACGTGGTTTAGTAAATGAGAAAATAGCAAAACAAGCCATTGAGTTGATGAGTTCCTTAAATAAAATACCAGCTGAAATCATGTCTAAATATGACGTTTCTTCATGTACAGATGTAACAGGGTTTGGATTAATGGGGCATTTGAAAGAAATGGTAGAATCTTCTGATGTAACTGCTGAAATTAGTTTTGATGCCATTCCTTTTATTGATACAGTAAAGGATTTAGCTGCTGCCAATATTATTCCTGGCGGAACTTATAATAACCGTGATTATGTAGAGCATGTAGTTGACTTTGGAAAACTTTCTCGTACTTCTCAATTATTGATTTGTGATGCCCAAACTTCGGGTGGTTTGTTGGTTTGTCTACCTCCAGCTCATGCAGAATTATATGTAAATGAATTAAAGAATTTGGGTATGAAAGATGTGACTATTATTGGTGAGATTATTCAGGAAGGTAGTGGAATAGTCATCAAATAAATCAAGCCTTACCTATAAAAACCTCAATAAAGTACGACACTCTTTATTTAGAGAGAAGAACTTTATCAAGGTTTCTATTGTTATTCAAGAACCATCCTCTATGCTTGCATCTTTTTAATAATATCATCAAGACTATATTTTCCTGGGCCATAAACAAAAATCACTATTAACATTACTAAATAGTAGAAGGGTATTTCAAAACCACTGTTTCCAGCTTCCCAACCATTACCAAGGTGGACCGTAAGAATGGCAACCATCCTAACAAAAATTAAAGGAATAGAAATAAGTCGAGATCTAAAACCAAGGGCAAGTAATACGATACCAGTAGTTTAGTTCCGGAAGCCATGTGGGCATAGAGCTTCGGGAGTGGATAAGTCATACTGGCAAACCAGCTTGTTACGCTGTCTATATCGTTCCATTTATTCAGGGCTAGTTTGTAAAATCCATAAGCCAAAGTAATCCTGATGATTTATTATAGATTATCTTTTAAAAATTCTAGTGCATTTGATAAAGAGCTGCAAACTCCAATTAATCTACATTTTATTTAGTATTTAATAAATGCTAACGCATGAAGTCATTTTCATTTTTTTAATTCAATTATATCTTTTAATGCCAGAGCATAAAAATGGCCGTTCCCATTTGAAATCTGAATTATCAGAACGAATAAGAGCGGCCTTAATTTATTGTTTTGTCTTATTTGCCGTCGCCACATTTGCCGCTACCGCATTTTTCTTTTTTGGTTTTTGATTTGTCTTCTAGGCTTGCTTTAGTATCTTTCTTTGCTTTACCATCTCCACATTTTCCATCACCACACTTGCTTATATCTGATTCTAATGTGGCACTTTTTGTAGTTGTTTTATCTTTAGATGCAGTTTTATCAACTGTAGTTTTACCGTCTCCACATTTGCCATCACCGCATTTTCCATCAAATTCTGCATCAGGGTTTGCAAATGCCAATTGCTCTTGAGGATTAGTTAAGTCTGTTTTTGCTGTTCCATTCAACATAAATGCAGCGCTTGCTACAAGCATAAAAGCTATCGATAGGATTCCAATGTTTCTTTTGTTCATCATTTTTGTTTTTGTGCCTTAAGGGCGTTCATGTTATTTATTTGAACTAATAGTCGACGAGTTATTTTAATCCTTACAAAAAGATTCAAAAAAACTTCATCAGTTAGGATATAAAAACGCATTAAATTTTAAAAAAAACCACCCAAAAAGCAATGAAGTTCCCTAAGCTCCAGGGCAAACGCATACTTTGTTAAAAAGCTATATTTAGAAAAAAATAGTTTAATCTATAGGTATAATGCTAGCGCGGAAATGTTTTCCGTGCGAAAATATTAATATTAAGGAATGTATTTAAATCACACCAAATCCGCGTTAGCTTTGTTAAAAACAATTAGAAAAATAAAAGTACGCGTTTGCCCTGTCCTAAGCTCGACATACGTAAAGTTCAAGAGCTTAAACATCAGTAAACCTAAAAATAAATAGCATGAAACTCTACACCATCCTCAGAATTATACTCCAAAGTTGGAAAAGGAATTTTCACCATATTGGCTACTTCTAATACCAACCTTAAGAACTCTGAACGTGTTTTTATCTTGGTTAAATCAAGGTCTAAGGAGAGATAGAACTGTCGGGTTCTATTAAAGCAAGGAATAGTCTCTCCATCTATTTCCTCCGGATTATAATAGGTCCCAGTCATTCCTTTAGCGCCATATCCCACTGCGAAATTTAACCATTTTGGAAAGATTTTTCTGGAGGAGGAGAATGATTGTGGATTTATGGATAACCAATAAGTCTGAGCATTATAATCTTTGAGAAATCTTTCAGTGTGTTTACTTCCCAATAAGTCTGGGTTGTATTGAGCATATTTTGAGGGGGAGTAGGAGAATTTGACTTGAATTCTTTGTTCTTTCCAACCCAATTGCTGTCCGATGAATAATCCAGTTCCCGCGGCGTTTGCTATTACATCGCCCCAGCTAAAGCCCCAGTTGGTTGATAGTCCATCAAAAACTTCTACAGTGGTCAGAAATACAAAACCATAGGTTCCACCAATCCACAAGGACTTCTTTTCGTCTAGACCAGCCCAACGAAAACCGGTAAATGCTACTCGTCCCATTTGATAAGCAGAAAAGCTGTGGCCTACTTTATCTACCTGAAGCCAAGCTTTATTATCGTTGATGAGATGAAATTTAGATTGATCATAATCTTTATACCACAAATAATATAGCCCAGTTATGCCTCCGATATAAGCAGTCCCAGCCAAAGCACTAACACCTATTAATCTACCTTTTCTAATCTGAGTAGTATCTTGTTGGTCTTGTCCAAAAGAAACGCCCAAAATAGAAAAGGAAAATAGTAATATGAGGAGTTTTTTAAGCAAAGCTTTGAATGATTTCTTTACATTTATTCACTACTTCATCTAGTTGTTCTTTGGTTTTGGCTTCTGCTAAAAACCTGAGGTAAGGCTCCGTATTCGAAGGTCTGATATTGAGCCACCAATCAGGATATTCTAATCTATATCCATCAAAATCGAAGAAAGCATCAGGTTCTGCTTGTTCAAAATAGTAATTCTTAACCGCTTCCATGGCTTCAGCTTTTCTTTCGATCTTGAAGTTGATTTCACCTGAGTTTTGGTAAGTCTCAATTCTAGAGATAAGCTGAGAAAGGCTTAGTCCTTTTTTCTTCATTTCCGATACAATGTTGAGTACTAGAATAGCAGCTAAAAGGCCAGAATCAGAATAATAGAAATCTTTGAAATAATAATGCCCAGCCAATTCACCACCGAATAAGCCATCAATTTCTTTCAGTTTGAGTGCCGCAAAAGCTCGTCCAACTCGCCACATGTGCATCTCCACTTTATACTGGCTCAAATACTCACCCACTGCTTTACTTGTTCTAATATCTTGTAAAACGCGAGTACCAGGTTTAGCATCCTCCAAAAAGTGATGTCCTAGAAGTGCAATAATTAAATCGGGAGAGATGAATCTAGAATTTTCATCCACAAACATCACTCTATCAGCATCACCATCAAAAATAACTCCAACATCGGCTTTGGTTTCTTTTACCAATTTCTGAAGGTCGACTATATTTTCGGGTTCTAGGGGATTGGCTTCGTGGTGGGGGAAGGTGCAGTCAATATCATCAAAGATATAATGAGGTTGATTTCCGAGAATGTCTTTGATAAACATACCTGCCATACCATTGCTTACATCTAATGCTATATTAAGATTCGAAATATCTTTTAAATAACTGAGTTGAAACTTCAGGTATTCCTCTTTAAAATCGAATGCTTTAATAATTCCTTCAGGACCAATAGGATTGACTTCTAATGTATTCATCATTTTCTCTAAATCGGAAAGACCTGTATCATAGCCAATAGGCTTTACGTGTTTGCCAGAGATTTTAAGCCCATTATAACGAGCTGGATTATGAGAGGCTGTAATCATAACGGAGGCTTCGAACTCAAACTTTCCACTTCCCCAATAAATCATAGGAGTAGTTGTGAGGCCTGCATCCCATACATCGGCTCCTGCATCGTTGATTCCTTTGCACAAGTATTCGTATATTTCAGGAGAAGATACTCGGGCATCTCGTCCAACTAATATTTTCTTGGTATTTAATAATTGTGGAAGGAAAAATCCCACTTTATAAACGTCTTCTTTATTAAAGTCGGAATTATATACTCCGCGGATGTCATATGCTTTAAATGCTTTCATTTATTAAATATTTGAATGATGAAACCTGATTAATGAATTAAAAGATTTCAGAATTATGAATGATGATTTTAGCCAAGCTATAACCGTTTTTTTGCTGTTTTGATACTAGCTACAAAAATAGAAATTAGTTCGTTTACTTCTGTTTTTAGCCTATTTATTTCGTTTTTATCATTAGATAGTTTTTGGGAGCGGTCAAATATTTTCAATCCTGCAAAAGTCTCTCTTAATTCTTTGAGGCAGATTCCCATTTTGTGAATGAAGTCCTTTGTTGATTCGGCTTCCTGCGCTTCTCCATAATTTAGAGCTGGTGATATGCTAGAGCGTGATATTTGATTCGATATGTTTTTACCTAAATAGGTATTAGGAAAACTTTCAATTATTTCATTTGTACTAATTGCAAAATCAATTAACCTATCCTCCAGTAATTCTCGTTTACTTGTATTTGATGCATTCATATTGTAGATTTTTAAAAGTTTGATATTATATTTCTTCTTCTATCCTCCACTCATAAATCATAATTACCACTCATAAATCATAATTACCACTCATAAATCTTTAAAGCTTACTACCAATCTGCATCAATATCTCACGAATAATAGTCTGCTCATAAATGCCACAACGGTCAATTTGGCTACTCATCAGGGTACGAAAAGCTGCTGCTTCTGCAATATTAAGGCTCATCTTGTTTTTCTTCTTCAGGTCTTGATAGCGATTGATCATCTTCTTTAGTACTTTCCCGAGGATATAACGAGCCATTAGGATTTTGTCATAATCCTCTTCTTCGGTGGCTTCGTAGGAAAGCATACAATGGGTGAGGGCAGTAAATTGTTCATTGGACAATTCTATTTTAATCTTTTCATTCATGATTCAAAAATAGGAAATAATACGATCTGTTGTATAACTGGCAGTAAAATAGAATTTTTTAATAATAAACTAAAAATAATCCACTACACAAGAAGGGTTGGCATATTTGAATTGGTCTACTTTTTTTGAGGAGACTTTAGTATTATAAATTTTCAGTTTTCTAAGACTCACCAACTCGCTTAAAGGCTTTAAATTAGCAATACGAGTATTATAGGCTATTAGTGTTTCGAGCATATAAAGTGTGCTTAAAGATTTCAAGCTCTTCACTTGAGTTCCGCTGATATCCAGTAATTGCAGCTTGGTCAGTTGTTCAACCCAATCCAAGTAGTTAATTTGTGTATTTGAGATATTTACAGATTCTAAAAGTGGAAGTTCGGCCAATACATCTAAGTTTAAAATAGGAGTCTGGGATAAATCGAGGGTTTGGATTCGACTTAGTTTGGATAAACTATTTACATCACTCACTTGAGTTCCAGAAATTCTAAGGTTTTTCAAGAAAACGAAATTTTCCAATTCTTTTATACTTGTGATGTTTCTATTATTTTCTATATTGAGCTCAGTTTGTTTAATCAATTGATGTAATTCCTTAGTATTTGGAGTGTTATCCCATTTTTGGGTTTTCATAAAAACCTCTTTCCAAATAGGGGAGAGTCCATCCCACCAGCTATTTAAGTTTTTACTTTGATAAACACATAAACAACGGGGATTACTTGTGATGAAGCTCTCAAAATCGGGCTTTGCGATACTGGTTTCATCCGCTTGCAGTTCTCTTAAGCCAGACAGTCCCATAATAGGGTTGATATTAGCAATGGGAGTATTATTCATGTAGAGTTTATTCAAGCTACTGGTCTCCTTTAATGCTACAATATTTGTAATCTTGGTATTCGAAATATTCAGATATTGCAAGGAATGGTTGTTTTCTAAAGGGGCTAAAGAGTTTACTTTACTGTAGCTGATGTCTAACCAATTCAAATCACGAAGTTCATATAAAGGTTCTAGAGATTCTATTGAAGTTTTAGAAAGGTTTAGTTTCTTTAAGTTCTGAATTTGCGATAAAGGCTCAATAGAGACCACATTTTCTTGCCCACTTAAATCTATTTCTAAAATTCCTGCAACTTGATGAAGTTCTTCTTTGCTTGGGTTTTTAATATTTATATCTACGTAGTAATCGAATATCTCTACCCAAAATTCAGGCAAGTTTTTAAACCATTTTTGAAGTTTTCTACTTTCATAAACCACTAAAACCTGAGGGTTCTCACTCATAAATAATAGTGCTTTTTGTTTACCGAGCAATGTATTGTCACAGTATATCTTAGTTAGCTTTTCTTTTCCATCAAGGGCTTTTATACTTGTAATTTCAGTATTGTCTACATATAAAATATTAAGCTGATCCATATTCTTTAGAGGATCAATGCTTTGAATAAGTGTATTATTACATGATAAAATACGAAGTTCTAGTAATTCTTCAAGGCTAGATAAATTTGAAATAGGACTGCTATCGATGTTTAGATATATCAAGGATTTCAATTTGGAAATGGCGTCTAATTCACCTACCATGGTTTTTTCCATTTGCAAATCTTTAAGGTTTCTATATTCACTAATGGGCTCTAAATCATCAATTCCAGTGCTGGAAATATCAAGGATATTCACATTGCCTAAATTAACCAGAGGTTTCAATGAATAAACTTTAGTGTTGGATATATTCAAATTGTGAATAGCCATACTATAAACCAGAGCATCTAAGTTATTTACCTGTGTATTTGAAATATTTAAATCCTCCAAATCAATCAAATTACGAATAGGGTAGAGATCGTTTACCAGAGTTCCACTTATGTTTAAACTTCTGATGTCTGATAGTTTGCTCACAGGCTCCAAATGAGTGATGTCTAACCTGCCTGAAACATCTAGTTCTTTAATGGCTAAAATCTTGTTTAAAGAATGGGAGAGTCTTTTCTTGTAGATGGCTTTTGCACTATCTGTGGCGAAATAGAAGGTGTCTATAGTTGCCATGGGGAACTCCATTCTTAAGCTATCACTTGGTTCAAGTTCTATTTCGTCCCAAGTTAGGGTATCTTTTGGAGGATCGAGAATTACAAAATCTTTTTGTATATTTAAAACTCTTGAAAACTCAATATCCTTAATAAACTTTTGTTGGTTGCCTAATATTTCTTTCCAGCTAATAGGCAGGTCGTTCCACCATTTAATATTTTCCTCTAGCTCATTAATTTTTGTAGTATAAATACTCACAATTTTAAGTTCACGTAAATCTGGATTTACAGCAACTTCAACAAATCGGGCTTGTTCATTATAGATGCTATCATGATTTAAATTTGTTCCGCTTATGGTTCTAAGTGCATGTATCTTGAAATATGCTTTGTCGTTTTCATCTTGCAATAGATTTACAGAAAGTACTTTATAGGAGAAGATGGCTTGCTCAAAAAAGAAATCTACATCTTTTAAATAAGCTTGTACTTCTTTGTTGGTTACAGCTTCTCTATCAGGAACCAAATCATCTTCAATCTGTACTTTCCCATCTCTAAAAAGCTTGGCAAAAGATTCGCTGATGATAATGTCTTTTTCTTTGGGGCTAAGCTCGTTATCACCAATTGCATTAAGCGTAAATTGAAGATAGTTTACTAAATCTTTACACTCCTCACTAAATTGTTTAACCTCCTCAGGATTTAATTTTTGGGCTGATAAAGTGCTTATGAAAAGGAAGCTCAATAACAGTATGTATATTTTTCTAATCATGGTAAATGTATTTCATGAGTACTGCTTTTTCATCTTCGGTGATAGGTGTGAGCCGAGAAATTAACCATCCTGTATTATAACCGGATCGATTGAATTTTTCCAGTTCAAAATACCAACCTGGAATTTGGAAGAAATGAAATTTTAAGTTCATGACTGTTTGATATTCGAACAGTCCTTGTTTAAATTCATAGATAAATACACTAAGATAATCGGCAGAAAATCCATGGCTGGTGTATTCTTCAATAGAAGACTTGTCATCGAATACTTTGATGAAGTTCATGAAATCGAGTTCATGACTCATAGGGTGAAGAAATTTATTTTGGTTTAAACCATCTTCTTCTAAAATTTGTGCGTATTCTTCAAAAAATACATTAGTTAAAACCCATTTATAACCCAAATTCTCTTGCTCTAGTTCTAAATAAAAAGTCACATAACTAGGTTTTCCTCTATAAAGAAATTTTGTTTTTACTTCAGCAAACCAACCATCGGCATGGAAATCTAAAAACTGAGGAGCACTATCGTTATTCACAATAGAGATAAATTGTTTTCTGAGTTGCTCATCGAGACTTGGGTTTTCCAGATCGAATAAAATGTTTAAATAAGTGTCACGAGTATCTGGATTACGATATTCTTTACTTCTCACACTATATCGGATACCATCGGGGCCTTCTTCATTATTAAAACGACGAAAAAACTGATTCACCTGTTTGGTCTCAGCATACAGTTTCGATTCATCATTCATGAATTTGCCCACGACTTGAGTCTTGATAGGAGAACTCAGGCAAAGCATTATAAATGCTAATAAAATGATTTGAAGATTTTTCAATGGCAATGGAGTTAATAAAAAAAGAGCAGCCTGATCCTAAGAACCGACTGCTCAAATTTAATCTATTTTGAAGTCTCAGCAACTCTAATGTCGCCTAATAAAACGTCCCAGAAACCGATAGTTCTACCACCAATTTGAGTTTCTTTACGTTTTACATAAACGGTGATGTCTTTCTTAGTTGTATCCACATAAGTTAGGTCATCGCCTTTTTTACCTTCAAACCTTTGGTAAATGGTAATTACTCCCACATAAGTGCCATCAGGTTGAGGCTCTAAATCGCTAATGTATTGTATGTTATACCAACTGATAGTTACTTGGTCATAATTTAAGGCCATTAATCTATTTAAATATTTACGTACAGTGTAGTATTTAATGTCTTTTCTATATAACGAAGAAACACCAATTTGACTATTTGGTGCAAAAAGTTCTAATGTTCTGTCAATCACACGATTGGCTTCAGAAAAGCTAGTTTCTTTACTTCCAATGATGCTGATATACCTGCTTAAATCTTTTACCTTTTCCATTGCTAGGCTATCGATGGCTTCTTTTCTTTCAGGAGAAATTTCATCTTGAGCCCATACCTGCGCTGTTCCTAAAAAGAGAAGAGCCAGGATAAATATTTTCGTTACTTGCTTCATCTTGCTAATTATTTTTTAATGAGTTCAATTTCAATAATTTTTCCCATATCATCATATTTCAAATTGTCAATTTCTTTGTCATATTTTTTGACATCTTTCAAATAATTCAAATATTTCTCAATATAAGTTGGTCTATCGTAGTCTTTTTGATTATCACCATAAACACTTAAAATAATCAGTACTGGTACATCTTTTGACGCATATAGTGATAAAGCTCTTTCAATGCGAGAGTTAGCTTCGTTAACTGATGGTGCAGAAGCGACGGCATAGAAATGGGAGTTGATATTATCTAATTGACCTTGCTTCTGATTTTTGGCTTCTTGTTCGGCCCGTAAACGAGCTTCTTCCTCTTGGCGTTTTAGCATTTCTTGGCGTTCTTTCTCCAGTTTAGCTTCCACCTGATTGATTAAATCCTCAACTTCAGGATCGCGTAATTGCATGGCTACTATTCGGTCGAACTCGTTTTTCTTTTCTTGCCATGTTTTAGGATTGTCATCGCGCAATAGATCCTTTAAGCTTGCTTTGGCTTGCGCTATCTGGTTGGCCAGTTCTATGGCTGCTTTTTCTTCGGCTATCTTTTTCTTACTTTTACAAGAAGTTCCTCCTATGGCAATAAATAAAGCCAATAGAATGATCATCACTTGAGGAAAGCTGATGATTCTAGTCATTGATTTACCCTCTTTCATTTGCTTAATATTATATTTCAATTTATTTGTTTAAATCCAAAATTAACTGCAAAAATAGTGAAAATCGCTATGTGATTGACACTCTAAAATTGCTTATTTGTCCTTCCTTTATTTGAGTGAATTCACTCACCTGCTAGAAAACCAGTAATGTCATAACGTTTACTATTTAAAAGCATTGCAAAAGCCCATGAATATTAAGTTTCTTTAACAATTGAGAGATGATTGGTTTAGGGGTGATTTAGTGTGAAAGAATGGTTTTTTACGTGTAAATAATATCTACCCTTAACTCTTAACAACAAAAGAGGCCAAAATGAAAATCATAATGGCCTCTGCAGTAAATAGATATTGTTTGTATTTAATTCTTATGAATGTATTCAAGAGCAGCCAAGGCAGCAATGGTTCCATCAGAAACAGCTGTGGTTACCTGACGGTATTTTTTTTGTAAGGCATCGCCTGCGGCATAAACGCCTTCTAGGTTGGTTTGCATGTCCTCGTTTACTAAGATTTCTTTTCTCTCGTTTAATTTTACAGGACCATTATGGAGAAAATCGGTATTGGCTTCATAACCAATAAAAACAAAGGCCCCATCTATCTTTTTGGTATGCGTGCTGCCATCTTTTACATTTTCGATAATGGCTTCTTGGAGGGCATCCTCTCCCTTGAATTCTAATACTTTAGAACTCAATATGTAATCTATTTTCTCATTGGCTTCCATTTCACTCACCGCATAATCAAAGGCTTGCCACTGATCTAGAATATGAACGATAGTTACTTTAGAAGCATATTTGGTTAGTGAAACTGCTTCTTCTAAAGCCGAGTTTCCACCTCCTACAACAATTATATTTTTGTCTTGAAAGAAATCACCATCGCAGGTTGCACAATAGCTGATTCCACGACCTTTATATACATCTTCTCCTTTAGCGCCAATCATTCTGGAACGGCCTCCGGTAGCTAAAATAATAGCTTTTGCTGTGAACTTCTCTCCACTGCTCAAGCTTAAGCTTTTAATTTTAGTATCTAACTCTAATTCATTAACTTGTATATTGCTTTTGATGGTGCAGCCAAATTTTTCGGCTTGCATTTGCATGGTACTGGCTAACATATATCCACTTGTACTTTCAATTCCAGGATAGTTGGCTATTTCATGTGTTAAAATGGTTTGCCCACCGGGAATACTGCTATCAATAATCAATACTTTGGCTTTGGAGCGTGCCATATATATACCTGCAGTTAATCCTGCAGGTCCTCCTCCTAAAATAATAGCATCAAAATCTGTTTGCATTTCTTTAATCTTAAAAATGAAGCCCAAGGGTTATGATATAACCCAAAGGGCTTCGAACATGAAAATTTCTTTATTCTATCAGTAAAGCGAAACATAAAAGTAACACTTTATAAACAAACTCTATTTAGCGAATTCTACATCAATCACAGACTTAATCATATCCATACTCTGAATACTACTCACTGCTTTAGCCACTTTTCCACCTTTATAATAAACCACAAATGGTAATCCCATAAAGTTCCTACACTCAGGAAGGTTTCTAATGATTGCAGCTTCCGGGCTGTCGAACATCATATCGCGGAATGCAACGTGATCATAATCTCCACTTTCTTCTAATGTTTTCATTGATCCGTATACTGGAATACACATTGGACCCATACGGCCACAGCATACCATTACATTTTCTTCTTGGTTAATTAATTCTGTTAATTCAGAACCTGTAGCTACGTGCTTTAAATTTGTTGGTAACGTCATTTTATTATATTTTTTATTGTTTAATTTCTAGAATGCAAATATACATAAATAATGCCAATTGGTGATACTAAAGCGATTTAAAGTATTTTGTCAGTCTGTCAGTAGAAATGCTGTCAAATCGTTCAAAACAGGCAGTAGGTTGTCAGTTTTGCAATGCTTTGAGTGTTATTAATCGATTTTTTGTTTGCCCCAAACCCTGAGGGGAGCCAAAAATCGTAACTTTCCTCTCATAATAGTATTTACGTTTTAAAAGCTCAATTTTCAATGTTACCAGAATCTTTCAAATCAGGCTCCCTTTAGGGCCAGGGCAGAACTGATTTGGAATGTCAATAGTGGCAAATCAATTTTACAACAGTTTGCTATATCCTAAGATAAATTAATATTCAAGCTAATTTTGCTAAAAATCAGAGAAAAGAACAATCCAAAGGCAAATTAATAGAATTTAACTCTTATGCTCTTCAAATAATTATTATTTTCGCCACAAAATAAAGCAAGTGTCAGATAGTATAGTGATCATACCTACATATAACGAGAAAGAGAATATCGAGAATATTATTCGTTATGTATTTAGTTTATCAAAGCCATTTCATGTTTTGGTTATTGAAGACAATTCCCCCGACGGAACTGCAGCCATAGTGAAATCCTTAATGAAAGAATTTCCAGGTCAGTTATTTATTGAGGAAAGAAAAGGTAAATTAGGATTGGGTACCGCCTATATTCATGGATTTAAATGGGCATTAAACCGCTCCTATGAATATATATTTGAAATGGATGCCGATTTTAGTCATAATCCTGATGACTTATTAAAATTGTATCATGCTTGCCATGTGGACAAAGCAGATATGTCCATTGGAAGCCGTTATATCACAGGAGTAAATGTGGTTAATTGGCCTATGGGAAGAGTTTTGATGTCTTATTATGCCTCTGCCTATGTGCGTTTGGCAACAGGTTTGAGCATTAGAGATACCACTGCAGGCTTTGTTTGTTATAGTAGAAAAGTATTAGAAACAATAGATTTGGATAAGGTGAGGTTTACTGGTTATGCTTTCCAGATTGAAATGAAATTTACTTCTGTAAAACTGGGATTTGATGTGAAAGAAGTTCCTATTATTTTTACTGATAGAACTCTAGGTACATCAAAGATGAATAAGAGTATCTTTACAGAAGCTATATTTGGTGTGATGCAGTTGCGCTTTAAAAAAATCAAACCCAAGAGGGCCTAAAATTTGTCTGATTCAGGCGAATAGGCAATGGGTCTAAAAATCTGAATGATGAGCAATTTTTTCTTAAAGAATGCTTTGGTGATTAATGAGAACCAAAAGCAATATGTAAATATCCTGATCCAGGATCAATATATTTCAAAAATTTATAATGCTGATGAGCAACCTGAGCTTCCAGAAAATTGTGAGGTGATGGATTTAACAGGAAAATGGATACTTCCCGGGGTGATTGATGATCAGGTGCATTTTCGGGATCCTGGTTTAACCAAGAAAGCCAATATGATTTCTGAATCAAGAGCAGCGGTATCCGGAGGAGTAACCTCATTTATGGACATGCCCAATACTATTCCAAATGTGCTAACTCAAGAAATACTAGAAGAAAAGTATCAGTATGCCTCTACACGTTCCTTGGCTAACTATTCCTTTTATATGGGTGTGAGTAATGATAATGCTGAGGAGGTTTTAAAGACAGACCCAAAGTCTGTTTGTGGAATTAAGATATTTTTAGGAGCAAGTACGGGTAATATGTTGGTTGACAATCAAGCGACTTTAGAAAAGCTTTTTGCTGAAGCTCCCATGTTGATAGCAGTACATTGTGAGGACGAGCCAACAATTCAGGCCAATCAGAATGCGGCTATTGGGAAATATGGTAACGATATTCCAATAAATGTCCACCCTGATATCCGTTCTCATGAGGCTTGTTATAAATCGAGCTCTTATGCTGTGGAAATGGCTAAGAAATACGGGACTCGTTTACACGTTCTTCACCTTTCAACCGCCAAAGAGACTGAATTATTCACTAATGAACTTCCTCTAGAAGAAAAGAAGATTACTGCCGAGGTCTGTGTTCATCATTTATGGTTCGATAGAAGAGACTATGATGAAAAAGGAACACTCATCAAATGGAATCCTGCAGTAAAAGATAGAGCAGATGCCGATGGTTTGCTGAAAGCCTTATTAGAAGGAAAGATAGATGTAATTGCTACAGATCATGCACCTCATCAGTTGGTTGAAAAAGATAATCCATATCTTAAAGCTCCTTCCGGTGCACCTATGGTTCAACATTCTTTGGTAGCGATGTTAGAAATGGCCCAACAAGGAAAGCTTAGTGTAGAGCAAGTGGTTGAGAAAATGTGTCATCATCCTGCAAAGCTTTATCAGATAGAGAAAAGAGGGTTTATACGTGAGGGATTCTTTGCAGATTTAGCCATTATAGATCCTGTTAAACAATGGGAAGTCAATAAAGACAATATCCTATACTTATGTGGTTGGAGTCCTATGGAAGGACAGGTATTTAATTCACAAGTATGCAAAACCTTTGTAAGTGGACATTTGGTTTATAATGAAGGAGATTTTAACGATACAGTTAAAGGTAAACGCTTAAGTTTTGATAGGTAATGATAAGAAAAATTTTTTATTTATTCGGGATATTATTGGTGATGTCATCCTGTCAAACCAAAGAGATTCAGGTAGTAGAACAGATTCATGAGGATGGCAGCCCAAAAATAGTTTTCGACTATTTGGTAAAAGGTGCTGATAGTATTGCTTTGCATGAGGTTCAGTATCATGACGATGGTTCCGTTTTGTTAGAAGGAGTTTATGAGGATGGTTTGAGAGAAGGAGAGTGGTTGAGTTGGTATCCAGACGGAACCATATGGTCAAAAGGCTATTTCAGCAAAGGAAAACGCAGTGGAAAATCATGGGTTTATCATCCCAGTGGAAAACTCTATATGAAAGGCTCATATGAGGAGGGAAAAAAAATAGGAGTCTGGTTGGTGTATGATGAGGAAGGTGTTGTTATTGCTAAGAAGGAGTTTTAGGTTTGCAAAGCCCAGCAAGATGCACTTATATAATTATAGAAAAAACCAAACTTATCAAGTTTGGTTTTTTTTATGAATGTCAATCATTGAAAACAATAATTATTCATTTTTAAATTGCAGTAAATGACCATCATAGTCAATATTTATGGGTATTTCTTTTTGAATATTACCAGCAAGAATTAACTTGCTCAATTCATTAAGAATGTTTCTTTGCATAAACCTTTTGATGGGTCTGGCACCAAATTGTGGATCGTAGCTCATCTTTCCAATATAGCTGATGGCATCCTCTGTGATTTCTAGTTGAACTTGATTTTTGCTCAAGGTCTTTTTTAAATCCTCAAATTGAATTCTAATGATATCTAATATCTCATTTTCTTGAAGAGGGGTAAACATTACTACTTCATCAATGCGATTTAGAAATTCGGGTCTGATGCTTTTCTTTAATGCCACCATGACCTCTTTACTGATTTGCTCCAATTTCTCAACCCTGTTTTCACTATTTAGTTCAGTCAATTGATCCTGAATAATAGAGGAGCCCATATTGGAAGTCATAATGATGATGGTGTTCTTAAAATCTACCACACGTCCTTTGTTGTCTGTTAGTCTTCCATCGTCAAGAACTTGGAGGAGGATATTGAACACATCGGGATGTGCTTTTTCAATCTCGTCTAACAAGACAACCGAATAGGGTTTGCGGCGTACAGCTTCTGTTAACTGACCACTTTCATCATAGCCTACATAGCCAGGAGGCGCTCCAATAAGCCTTGAAACGGCATGTCTTTCCTGATATTCTGACATATCTATTCTTACCATATTGTTTTCATCATCGAAGAGAAACTCAGCTAAAGCTTTTGCTAATTCGGTTTTCCCAACTCCAGTAGTTCCTAGGAATATAAATGATCCTATGGGTCGCTTCTCGTCCTGTAACCCAGCTCTACTTCTTCTAATAGCATCCGCTACGGCAGTAATTCCTTCTTCTTGTCCAACTACTCTCTTATGCAATTCCTCTTCTAAATGAAGCAGCTTGGCTTTTTCGCTTTGAAGCATTTTTGAAACTGGAATACCTGTCCAACGAGAAACGATATCTGCAATTTCTTCGTGGCCAACCTCTTCATTAATCATTGGATTGTCGCTTTGCATTTCTTTTAAGGCTGTGCGATATTTTTCCAAATCTTGTTGGGCTTGTTCCATTTTTCCATATCTAATTTCTGCGACAATACCAAAGTTTCCAGCTCGTTCCGCTTGCAAAGCTTCTTGCTTTAAATCTTCAATATGAGCCTTTTCTTTTTGTATGGATTCCACCTTTTCTTTTTCCGATTTCCAGCGGGCTCTTAATGCAGTAGCTTTTTCATTTAAATCGGCCATTTCGCTATCTATCTCGTGAAGTTTGAATTTATTCTTCTCTCGTTTAATGGCGACTTTTTCAATCTCCAATTGCATGATTCTTCTTTCCAACTGCTCCAGTTCTTCCGGAACAGAATTGATTTCTAATCGAAGTTTTGCTGCTGCTTCATCAATTAAATCAATCGCTTTATCTGGTAAGAACCTGTCAGAGATATATCTTTGAGAAAGCTCAACAGCAGAAACAATCGCGTCATCGAGTATCCTTACATGGTGATGGGTTTCGTACTTTTCTTTTAAGCCTCTTAGAATGGAAATAGCATCAGCCGTATTGGGTTCTTGAACCATTACTTTTTGAAACCTTCTTTCCAGGGCTTTGTCCTTTTCAAAATATTTCTGATACTCACTTAATGTGGTGGCTCCAACAGCTCTTAAATCGCCTCGGGCTAATGCTGGTTTTAAAATATTGGCGGCATCCATAGCGCCTTCACCTTTTCCAGCACCAACCAGGGTATGTATCTCATCAATAAAGAGTACGATATCTCCATCTGATTCCACCACTTCTTTAACCACGCTTTTTAATCTTTCCTCAAATTCTCCTTTGTATTTTGCACCAGCAACCAAAGCGCCCATATCTAGGCTGAAAATTTGTTTATTCTTTAGGTTTTCGGGAACGTCTCCATCTACAATCCTGTGTGCAATACCTTCAGCAATAGCCGTTTTACCAACACCTGGCTCTCCAATAAGAATAGGATTGTTCTTGGTTCTTCTGCTTAAAATTTGTAATACTCTTCTAATTTCATCGTTTCTACCTATTACGGGGTCTAATTTCCCTTTGGCAGCCAAAGCGTTTAAATGAAGGGCATAACGATTTAAGGCATTGAAGTTGGATTCTTGGGAAGAAGACTCAACCTTATTGCCTTTCCTTAATTCCAATATGGTTTTCTTTAATTCTTTTAATTTAATGCCGCTATCCTTTAATAAATCAGCAGTTTGATCTTTTTGCTGAATAAGACTAAGTAAAAGGTGTTCAACAGAAACAAAACTATCTCCAAATTCTTTTAGTATTTCTTGTGCTTGTAATAAGGTTTTGCTACCTGCTTGTGAAAGATATACTTGTCCACCATTGGTTTTAGGTAGTCTGGTATTGATAGCATCTAAGGCACTAGATAGTATGTTTTTATTGACGTTTAATTTCTCCAGTACTACAGGAATTAAGTTCTCCTCGGTTTCAAGTATTCCTTTTAATAAATGACTGTTTTCGATTTGAGTATTATTATTTTGAATAGCTAATTCCTGAGCTTTTTGTATGGCTTCTTGTGATTTTATGGTGAATTGATCTAAGTTCATTTTTCCTCCTATTTTGTTATTATTTGTTTTTATTCCCTAGTCAATTATTGAGCCAAGCTAAAAGCAACTATATGAACGGTAATAATGGCAGGTAAAAACATTTCTGTCTGCCAAAAAGACAGCGGTTGGTTTTTTTAAGTATTTGATAGATGAGTTTTATACCGATGATAAAATGGCTTTGGTCTTAAATCAATAAAAATGCATCATTTCCTATCGGCATTAACTATTGTAATGTGAAATGTTCTTAAAGCTAATTTCGTTAGTCAATTATTATTACAACTGTAATTAGTGGAAAGCTCGTTAAAAAAAACATAAAAAGAATATCCAGAGTGTTTTTTCGTTTTATATGAAAGCAATAAAATGAAAAGCATTCAAATCATACTCACCATACTATTTTCTTCATCCATCATTTTTTCACAAAACTGCCCAACAGGAGAGGAGCGCATCGAAAGCGTTAACTCTTCATTTGAAAAAGAGGTCCTCAGATTGACTAATAAAGAAAGGAAGAAGAGAAGCTTGAGTCCTGTGAAGTATGACGAGAAATTAGCTCTTGCGGCAAGGTATCATGCCAAAGATATGGCTATGGAAAACTATTTTGAACATGATTCTTATGATAGAGAGAAAAATAGGCTTAGGAAATCCTGTGATATATTTGAAAGGATAGGAGCCTTTGCCAATTATAATTATTTGGCTGAGAATATATCTGCTGGACAATTAACTCCCGAGGAGGTTTTAAAAGCATGGATGAAAAGCCCTGGTCATAAAAAGAATATCTTAAACAAGGATATGACTTTGCTAGGAGTAGGTTTCTATGAAAATGAAGATTCTGAATATGGAGTTTATTGGGTACAGAATTTTGGTGGAAATTAATCCCATAAAAATGAAAAACCCTTTCCATAGGATATAGAAAGGGTTTTTAATATTTTTTCATCAGGTTTAGAAAGGCCAGAAATTATTGTCATTCCAAACATCAGCTTTTAATTCTTCATTGAGTTCATGAAGCATCTTTTGATGACCCATTTCCCATTTTGCCAACATCGTATAAAGCGCTTTTTCATTAACATCAACTGCTTCTTCAGCTCTGCTTGAGTAAATTTTCACTGCACGATCTTCAAAATCGATAGCAGCAGAAATAGCAGCAGCTTCAAAACTTGCAGCGTCGATTTCTTTTTTCATTTGGTCTGTTAAAACCTTAAGAGCTACTTCATCTTCAGCTGGTTCTTCAAAACCTTCAACAGAAATAAATGCTTTCGTTTTCTCGTAACTTTTAAATTGCTCAGATAAAAACTTGATATGCTCGTCTTCTTCTTCAGCCATCATCTGGAAAATCTTCTTTGCAGACTCTGAATCAGACTTCTCTGCTACATTGCTGTAAAAAGCTTTTCCTCTTCTTTCTAATAAGATAGCTTCTTTTAAAATATCGGTTGCTGTGCGTGCCATAGTATTTGCTTTTTAATAAGAAACAAAGATAAAAAAACTATCCATCGACTTCTTGATTTTGTAATTAATTGGGAAAAATACCTAAGGAATATGGCTTGTTTTATCCTTTATATCCCTCATCATACACATTTGCTAATAAAAACCCAGAATGGAAGTTTTATGGAAACAGAATTATACGAGTTTAATCTAGCATTTTAATAATAGTTCGGCCTTTTAATTTACCTTGAAGCATTAATTTAATTTTTTCCTGTACTTCATCTATTGTTATTTCCGTACAAGTATCTGCTATTTGAGCTGGTTTCCATGCCTGGGCTAATTGCTTCCAAACTTTAGTTCTATATTTCATAGGATAGTTCTGAGAGTCAATTCCGATTAGAGAAATGCCACGTAGGATAAAAGGAAAAACGGTTAAATCGAGTTTTGGAGAAGCTACATTACCACAACAAGTCACGGTTCCCATGGCTTTGGTAGCCTTGATGATATTTTCTAAAATTACACCACCAACGGTGTCGATTCCCCCAGCAAATAAGGGCTTTAATAATGGCTTTTTATCAAGATTTTCGATTTCGCTGCGCAATAATACTTCTTTTGCTCCTAGATTTATTAAGTAATCTCTTTCTGCTTCCTTACCTGTAATAGCAACTACCGAATATCCTAGTTTACTTAAGATAGAGATACTTAAAGCACCAACGCCTCCTGTAGCACCTGAGACTACAATATTTCCATCCTCTGGTTTTGTTAATTCCGTTAGACGTAAAACAGACATTCCTGCAGTTAAGCCTGCAGTACCATATATCATGGCTTCTTTCATGGTCATGTTTTCGGGCAGTTTAATGGCCCAATCACTAGGGACTTTTATATATTCGGCAAATCCACCATCGGTATTCATACCTAAATCATAACTGGTCACTATCACTTTGTCTCCAATTTTAAAAGAATCAGTGCCTGATTTTTCGATGATACCAACGGCATCAATCCCAGGAGTGTGAGGATAGTTTTTGGTCACACCTTTGTTTCCAGATGCAGACAAAGCATCTTTATAATTCAGAGAGCTATAATGAACTCTAACTAAAATTTCGTTATTCTCAATAAGGCTAAATTGCGTGTCCTTTATGGAGCCATTGTAGATTCCATTTTCATCACTTTCTACTCGAAAGGCTTTAAATTTTATAGGGTCATTATTCATCTTTAGTCGATTTATTTTGTGTAATTTTAGCAAATATCTAGATGAAAAAGTGACTTAGCAATAACAAACAAAAGGTAGGCTAACGAACATTTATTTCTGAATTGTTCATTTTCAAAGTTTTAGGAAATAAAAAAATGAAAAAAAGTTACTGTCCGATTGATACATTTATAAATGTAGTGAAGGGAAAGCGAAAAGCTACTATTGTTTTACACCTTTATCAAGGAAATAAAAGGTATGGAGAATTGGTAAAACTTTTAACCGATATTAGTGAAAGAATGCTGACAAAGCAGCTAAAAGAATTAGAGGAGGATGGATTGATTACAAGAACGGTTTTCCCCGAAGTTCCTCCTAAGGTAGAATATAGTTTGACTGAACTAGGGTTTGAAATTCATCCTGTCCTCAAAGCCATGTATAAAGGAGGTATTGTTTTTGAAGAAATACTTGAGCAATCAAAATCCTAAATTCCTGTTCTGTTTCCAGAATACTGGTCATCCCTATGTGTAGTGAGGGAGCTTTAATAATTCTTAGAACGCTATTGGCGATAGATTGATTAACAGGGGGCTTGGTTTTCAATAATTCTTTCTCTTACTTTTTTCCAGGCATGAGAGTCCATCAAACATGATTTTTCAAAGCTGTAATACATCTTTTTAAAGCGTGACAAAGGTATGGCTAGGCTTAAGATATGGGCTTCCACACATGGTCTAACTGAAGGATCGAATAAACCCAGAAAAACGCGTTGTCCAATTTTTCTGTTTTCAACAAGAGTTTAGGAAATTAAGGAAGAGCAACCTGAACCAAAAAAATAGAGTTTGTTTTTTTATATGGCTAACTCAGTTTCTCTTTCACTAATACAACAAATAATTCTCCCGTTTTAATTTGAATTCATCCAAATCTGCTTGCCAGCTCTCTCTAATAGACTCCTCCGATTCGCCTGCTATTATTTGTTGGCGTAGTTTTGATGTCCCGGATAGTTTTTCAAAGAATGGGATGAAAAACGCATCTTTATCGGTATAGCTGTTGTAGAAATCAATCAACCATTTTAAATTCAATTGATTGGGTTTTTCTTCAATATTGGGATAGAGCTTTCTTAAATCTAAACCATAGCAAACTTGATCTTTAAACTTTGGATTTGCGCTGACGCCGGCTATGCTTTTGGGGGTGAATTGAAAACTTTTCTCAGGATAATCAGGAAAGCCAATGACTTGAAAAGGAAAATCAGTTCCACGACCGATGCTCATCTTTGTTCCTTCGAATAAGCAAAGCGAAGGATACAAATAAATAGAAGCAAAATTAGGAAGATTAGGGGAGGGCTTCACTTGAAGATTATAGCTTTTTTGGTGATCATAGTTTTTTAATTCAATAATGGTCAAGTCGCATTTTTTGCTATTCCAATTTTCACCATTAATCATGAGAGCCAATTCTCCATCGGTCATACCGTAAACTATAGGAATCGGCATTAAACCCACAAAGCTCTCATTCTCTTTTTCCATAATAGGCCCATCCACATAATGGGAGTTGGGATTGGGTCGGTCGAGTACAATGAGCGGAATATCATTCTCTGCACAGGCTTCCATCATATATTTTAAGGTAGAAATATAGGTATAAAATCGAGCGCCCACGCCTTGTAAATCAAATATCATGATGTCGATACCAGCCAATTGCTGGCTATTCGGTTTCTTGTTCTTTCCATATAGGCTCAAAACTGAGAGACCGGTTAAGGGATCCTTTCCATCTTTTACATGGGCACCAGCTTCTGCTTTTCCTCTAAAACCATGTTCCGGGGCGAATACTTTTCTGATATTAATGTTGTGTTTTAAAAGACTGTCAACCAGGTGTGTATTGTTAATGAGACTACTCGGATTAGCCACTATGCCTGCTCTTTTTCCATCTAAAAGACTTAGATATTCTTGAGTTTGATAAGCTCCAGGTAGGACCTGCCCACAAGCCGTTTGGAAGAGGGCAATAAAAATGATTATGACGATATGATTTTTCACAACTTGTTTTTTCTATTTTTACACAAAAATAGGAATCTTTCATTAAGAGTCCATTTTATCATTAGAAACCTCAACAAGAAGTATGCAAATCTGGAAAAATCCGAAAATATTAGAATTTTTTTTAGCAGCAAGAGTCATTAAACCTGCTAAAGGAAGTTTTTCTGGGCCTATCATATTGATTTCTATCATTAGCTTGGTTTTAGGCTTGTCGGTCATGTTGATTTCTTTAATGGTGTTAACAGGATTTAAAAAGGAAATAGGCGAAAAGCTCAGTGGTTTCACCGGTCATATTCATATTGTAAAATATAATTCTAATAATTCTTTAGAACTTCCTCCTTTAGATATTGACAGCCTCAATTTTTCCAATCTAGAAAATATAGAAGGTGTTAAGCATGCTCAAGTATTTATTTCTAAAGCTGCTATTATTCGTACCGATGCGGAAATGCAAGGGATTATGGTCAAAGGGGTGGGTAATGATTTTGATACCACATTCTTCTCCAATAATCTCACCCTAGGAAAAGTACCTGATTTTTTCGGTGAACAGAAAACGAATGAGATACTGATTTCCCAAAAATTATCCCAACTGCTAAATATTCAACTTCATGATAAACTCCGCGTCTATTTTGTAAATAATGAGACCGGACAACTTAGAGGAAGAAGATTAGATGTGATTGGGATTTATCATACCGGAGTGGAAGAGTTTGATGAGCGATTTGTGCTGGCGGATATTCGACACCTTCAGAAGCTTAATAATTGGGGCGATGATATGGTAAGTGGGATAGAGCTATATGTGGATAATTTTGATGAACTACAAAAAGTGGAGGAACAGGTATATGAAGAAATCCCCTACGATTTAACCACAGAAAATGTAAAAAATAGATATCCTCAAATTTTCGATTGGCTGGAACTACAAGATATTAATGTGATTGTGATTTTGGTATTAATCATATTAGTGGCCACGGTGAGTATGATCTCTACGCTATTGGTCCTGATTTTAGAACGAACTCAAATGATAGGTGTATTAAAATCCATGGGAGCACGTAATTCTTTAATTAGGCGGGTGTTTCTAAGTCAAGCAGCCTATATCATCATCATAGGCTTATTCTTTGGTAATCTATTCGGAATTGGCTTAGGCTGGCTACAAAAGACTTATGGTTTAGTAAAACTCGATGCAGAAACCTATTATATGTCTGTTGTTCCTATTAATATCGATGGGCTGTCTATCCTTATCCTCAATGCAGCTACTTTGCTATTGGTTCTGCTTTTTATGGTGCTCCCTGCAATGGTCACTTCCCGAATTGAGCCTGCTAAGTCTATTCGCTTTGATTAGGTTTAAGTGCTTTAAAGCTGGGAGATGCATTTAATTCCCCATGAATAGCCTCAAATGAAACTCCTTTTTCCTTCATTTATTTATAGCTAATAAATCTATTCTCAATATTTTAAATAAATCAATCAATTCAATTATCTTTGCGCCCGTTAATAAATGAAAATGGTAAGATTTCTAAGTAAAGCAGCATTAAAACTTTTTGGCTGGAAAGTCGAAGGCGATTTCCCTGAAGGTAAAAAGTTTGTGATTATTGCAGCTCCTCATACCAGTGGCTGGGATTTTGTTTTAGGAAGACTTTATTATAATACTATCAGCAAGTCGGTGAAGTTTATAATAAACGAAAAGTTCTTCTTTTTTCCTTTAGGAATATGGTTGAAATCCTTAGGAGCTATTCCGGTGAAAGCTGGACGTAGAGTGGGTTTAGTAAAGATGATGGTGGATGAGTTTCACAAACGTGATGAGTTTTTATTGACCATTACGCCCGAAGGAACACGTAAGAGAGTACGAAAGTGGATGCGAGGATTTTACTTTATCGCTAAAGATGCTCAGGTTCCTGTTGTCTTAGGTTTTATCGATTATGAAAAGAAAACCCTAGGAACCAAGACTACCATTCATTTAACAGGAGATGAAAAAGCAGATTTTGAAACCATCAGGCAAGTATACCTTGAGGTTTCTGCCGCTCATCCAGAAAAGTTTAATAAAGAATCATTTTAGAAAATTCAAAGAAATAGCATTATGGCATTAAAATGCGGTATTATTGGTTTGTCAAACATTGGTAAGACAACTATTTTTAATTGTGTATCGAATACAAAAGCGGAGACTAGCAATTTTGCTTTCTCCACAAATAAGTCAAATATTGGAATGGTAAACGTGATAGACCCTCGTTTAAAGGTTCTTTATGATATTATGAACTCTGGCAAAATTATTCCTGCTACTGTGGAGTTGGTTGATATTCCTGGTTTAACAAAAGGTTCTAGCGAAGGGGAAGGTGTTGGTAATAAATTTCTTGCCGATATTCAGCAAACCAATGCTTTGATTCACGTTTTAAGATGTTTCGACGATGAAAACCTTCCTCATATTGAAGGTGGAATAGACCCTGTTCGAGATAAAGAAATTGTGGATTTTGAGCTTCAAGTTCGCGATTTAGATTTAGTGGAGCGTAAAATAGAGCGTTTAGGTAAATTGGTAAAAGTAGGTGACAAGGTCGCCAAACGCGGAGTTGAAATTTTGACCAACCTCAAAGCCTTTTTAGAGGATTTTGGTAATGTGAGAGATTTTGATGTTAATGAACAAGATCATAAAGATTTTATCTTAGATATGTATCTATTGACCGACAAGCCTACTCTTTATGTTTGTAATGTGGATGATGCTTCCGCTGTTGATGGTAATGACTATGTAAATAGTGTAAAAGAAGCAGTTGGTAATGATGGTGAGGTTTTGATTATCGCGGGATCCTTAGAAGCAGAGATTGCGGAGTTAGACGAAGAAGATCAAAAAGAATTTTTAAGTGATGCTGGTTTAACTGAGCCTGGAGTTGGTAAATTTGTAAGAGGAGCCTATCATTTATTAAACCTTCAATCTTTCTTTACTGCCGGACCTAAAGAAATTCATGCTTGGACCATCAGAAAAGGTACTAAAGCACCGCAAGCAGCAGGTGTTATTCATAGTGATTTAGAACGTGGTTTTATCCGCGCTGAAGTGATGCACTATGAAGATTTCGCTGAATTGGGTTCTGAAGCAGCATGCCGTGATAAAGGAAAACTTCTCATTGAAGGAAAGAATTATATAGTAGAGGATGGTGATATTATTAATATTAGATTTAATGTGTAAATAATCTTCTAAACCATATTTGAAACCACAAATGCATTCAGTGTATTTGTGGTTTTTTTGTTTATAGGAGTGAGATGATTCTCTTTAACAGTGGTTGAAAATTCAATGGAATGAAAAAAACTTGGGGGCAAGTTTTATTTCTGGGGGGGTAAAGCAAAAATAGGTTCTATTCTGAATTCTTGGTGAATTGATTTTACATTCATCAATAATTATCACCGTTCAGACTGTTTGTGCAGTAAGTATCATGATGTTTTGAAAGACACTATTTAATATGTCTTTATACTTTTTTGTGGAAAAAAGTAAGCAAAAAGCCATCCCAAACAATAGCCAGCCCTCCTCTTCCAGATTATTGATTTAACTAGCAAAGTAGAAAATAATAACCTATGAATTACGGATGTTTACCAGGTTTAAAAGCCTTGTTTTTTATTCCTTGCTTTTATTATGTCATTATTTAAAAGCTAAAGCCCTTTGCTGTTAAATCTAATATTCTGAAATTCACTTCTAGAGCCGCGTTCTGTTTGGGAGAGGCCTTCCCACGGTCTCCGAAATATTACAAATAGTTAATGTAGAAATTTATACTACACAAAAGAGCAAATCTAACACAAACACACCTGAAGCTCTGCAAAGTTTATAAAGACTTCCGTAGGAATGTCTAAGCCGCCTTATTGCAAAGGCGTTAAACGGAGCAAATGGCTTGAAGGAATAAAAAACAATACTGTTTGACGCTCGTTAGTGACAATCCCTAGGATGTCACTAAAAGGAGGAGTTTATTGTTTTTCCGGAAAGGCATTTGTGGAGTAGACTTTGATATATAGCGGAGGTTTTTGTAATACTTTTTTGAAAAAGTGTTGAAGTAAATACATTTTACGATGTTTCAGTTTAGCTGAACAATTTGAGCAATATTGTTAATCGCTCCATAAACTATCAAGAATACAGTATGACTAGATTGTACATCCCAAGAAAAACACATTTATCCAAAACTTGCAGCTCGGGAGAACTGTGCTACTGCTAAATCAACCAACAACCATCAATATTACAAACTAAAGGCCATACGAAGATTAAGCAAAAAAGATCGAGTAGTTCCATCTGCACGTACTTCTCTTGTGATTGGAGGTGCAGCTAGTTGTAATTCAGTATAGAACTGCTCCGAAAACTGATATCGCCATGCGGTATAGAGATTCAAAGTAAGTCCAGTGCTATTGGCTATTTCCTGGTATTCGTCATCTACTTTAATTTCATCTGCTTGAATTCTGAAAATAGGTAATACTCCAGCTTTAAAGCTTGACTTTTTCTTCCCCTGAAATCTTTTTTCAAATCGAACCATCACATCATCGCCTCTTTTTAAATAGGCTGAAGAATGATATTTGGCTGCATCACTATCTAAAAGGAAGTCACTGGATAAAAAGGTATTCTCGGTTGTGTTAAAAGCATGTTGATAACCTGCTGCAAAAAGCCAAGTTTTAAAATTCCATTGTAGCGAAGTAATAAGGTCATTGGTTCCGGAGCTTTGTTGGTAAATCATGGGTAAAGCCAAGCCTTGGTCTAATTTATTGGCATCCCCTGTGGCAATTTTACCTGCTATAAGCCAAGAAACTTGATGATCTGCATTCTTAAATAAGGGCGCATTTAAGCTTAATATAATATCCCCAATTCCAGAAGTGGTTGCAATATTACCAAAAGTAGTGGAGTAGGGAAGCGCAAGTCCAAAAGACCAACCTTTTTGGTTTTGAATTTGATAGCTTATTACAGAACCCAATATCCAAGATTGTTGATCACCTAGGCCTATTGAAGGGGTTAAGCTAAAGTGATGAGCTAATTTCTTAGAGCTTGGGGCGTCAAATTGTTGAGTAGCAGAGCAAACTCCAGCATCCGAGCAACCTTGAGAAAATATAGGATTAGTGGCTAGGAGTAAAAATAGTAACAGAGTAATTTGAGTTATTTTTTGTGTTTTCATAAGGTGTTTTCTCTTTTGGTCGATAAGCTTTAGAAAATCTTACACTAAAATGATGAGGATTTAAGCTTTTTTCACAAACCACATTTCCATTTCACCTTTTCCTTTGGCTTGTATTTTACCTCTTGAAGTGAATTGGAATTGTGGATCATCTTTGATGAGCTCATAGGTATACTGTGAGATATTTACCATTCCAATTTCACCGCTGCTTTCCATTCGGGCTGCTGTGTTTACAGTATCTCCCCAAATATCGTATTGGAATTTTTTCACTCCCACAATTCCTGCTACCACTGGACCGGTATGGATTCCCAAACGCATTTCGAAGGCCAACTTATTTTGAGCTTGTTTTACTTTTATTCTCTCACTTACAAAATCCTGCATTTCAATTGCAGCGAGGATAGTATTTTTAGTAGACGATTTTGAATAAACGGGGACTCCTCCGGCTGCCATATAGGCATCACCTATGGTTTTAATCTTTTCTATGCCATATTTTCCACAGATATGGTCAAAGGCTATAAAGCATTCGTTTATTTCTTCTATCAGCTCTTTGGCCGTTAAATGCTCCGATTTCTGGGTAAATCCTTTAAAATCGGTAAAGAGAATAGAAACCAACTCAAAATCTCGAGCTTCTGCTTCTCCTTTTTCTTTAAGTTCTTCTGCAATTTCTTCGGGTAGGATATTCAATAATAAGTTTTCCGATCGGTCTTTTTCTTTTTGTAAAATGGCTTTTGACTTTTTAATATAAGACCATCGGCTATAAAGTCCCCCAGAAACAAACAAAAAGAAGATACCAAAGCCTATAGCCAAATTCCTATTTCGGTCTTTTGTCCTCATCACAGCTTGATGATACATTTCTACCTTTAGGTCTTTTTCTATCTGTATTAAACTATCCGCCTGAACTTGTCGCTTAAACTCTAGTTGTTGCAATCGAATGGCTGTTTCTTCTGATTTTAGACTGTCATTAAAATATATTTTATTCTCTAAATAGTTTAATGCTTCTTTCTGGTTTCCAATGGCTCTGTAAGCTTTAAATAAACCATCACTTGAGGATTCTTGATTGCCGATATCACCCAAATCTTTTGCCAATCTAAATCCTTCTTCATAACTGGAAATTGCTTTCGTAAATCTTTTTTGTTCCATATAAATATCTCCCATATCGATAAGGATATTTGAGATGCCAAGAGTATATCCTATTTGCTCATTAATCAATTGACATTTCTTCAATTGTTCTAAAGCATAATCATATTCACCTCTCTGTGCATAAACATTAGCAATGCCAGTTAGTGCAGCAGAAACCCCCATTAAATCATTTGCTTGCTCGGATAAAGCCAGTGCCTTTTGAAAGTAGGTTATGGATTGGGTATGTTTTTCCTGAATGAAATAAAGGTCGCCAATATTGTTATACATGGAGGCATTACCTGATTCGTCATTGTATTCATTATTGACAGCAATGCTTTTAAAATAGTATTCCAAAGACTTTTGATATTCACCTTTAGCTTTATAAATACTTCCGTATTCATTATAAACAGCACTGATTCCGAAGTTGTCATCTAGTTCTTGGTAAATCTTTAAGCACTTTTCATAAAAGTATAATGCTTTAATAATGTCTTCATTTTCATGATAAAGATAACCTGTTTTTAATAGGATATCAGCAGATCTGAGTTGGTAATCGATGCTATCTGATAGCCTTAATGCATGATTATAAGATTCTAAGGCTTGAGGATATTTCCCCAATCTGAAATACATATAGCCATTTTGTTCCATAGCATCTACTTTGCCTCTTAGAAAGCCAATTTGATGACTAAATTCATATAATTCCTGGTTTAAGAGAATTGCAGAGTCAGGTTGATTATTTAAAGGTCCTTTCCATATATAATCCATTAAAGCCAGGGCTCGCATTGTATCTTCAATACTTGGGTTTTTCCAAACCGCCCATAATGAATCTAAATGATGTTGGCCTTTTATATTAAAAGCTATTAGCAGTAATAATAGGAATAATGTTTTTCTTTTCATTAGCTTTTAATTGTTAATTTCAAATCATAAGATGTGATCCGATGATTTTGAAAGGTAAAGCTAAAGAAATTACTTAATTAATTGGAAGTGAAAGTGCTAATTAATAAAATGATAACATTTTAGAATATGACTAAAAAAAAACAAAACCCCAATCCAAAAAGGAAAGGGGCTTCAATATATAAAATGCTTGTATCCTATTTTTGTGAATCAGGAACAAAATGGAAGTGAGGACCAAAGCGTTCAAAAGCAGCTCTGTCTAGTTCTTCTCTATGCTCTGGGTGTGCAATACTAATCAATAGTTTTGCTCTATCTTGTAAAGTTCTACCATAAAGATTAACAGCACCATATTCAGTCACCATCCAATGCATATTCGAACGTGTTGTTACTACGCCAGCACCAAGATTTAAAACGGGAGCAATTTTACTCACCCCTCTTCCAGTTACTGACGGCATAGCGATGATTGGCTTTCCACCTGGGCTCATACTAGCTCCACGAATAAAGTCTATTTGTCCACCTACACCAGAGTAGAATTTAGTTCCAATACTATCAGAACAAACCTGACCAGTAATGTCAACCTGAATAGCAGAATTGATGGCAGTAACTTTAGGGTTACGGCAAATCATGTTGATATCATTAGTATAGCTTACATCTTTCATGACTACACCTGGGTTATCATCTACGAAATCGTATAGTGTTTTACTACCCATTAGGAAAGTAGAAACCATTTTCCCAACATCAATTCCTTTTTTAGCACCATTTACTACTCCGCTTTCTACCAAAGGAAGAATACCATCGGCAAACATTTCAGTATGAACCCCTAAGTTTTTGTGATTTCCCAATTGAGCTAAAACCGCATTAGGAATGGCCCCAATACCCATTTGTAATGTTGCACCATCCTCAATTAATTCAGCTACATTTTTACCAATAGCAATTTCTACATCATTTGGAGCACCAAAAGCAGCTTCGATAAGCGGAGTATCATCTTCGCAGAAGATATCAATCATATTGGCACTTATCATGGCATCGCCAAAGGCTCTAGGCATATTCTTATTGATAACAGCAATTACGGTTTTTGCAGTCTGAACAGCTGCAAGAGTAGCATCCACAGAAGTTCCTAATGATACATATCCATGCTTGTCGATAGGAGAAACTTGAATCATAACCACGTCAACAGGTGTGTATCCTTCACGAATTAAACGCTGAGTTTCTTGTAAGAAAACAGGAATATAATCGGCATAACCAGCTTGTGTATCCTTACGAACATTATGTCCTACAAAAAATGATTCCAATTGAAAAATACCTTCAAATTCTGGATTTGAATAGGGAGCAGGACCTTCAATGTGAAGATGCTGAATTCTGACATTATAAAACTCTTTTCTTCTTCCTCTTTCGCACATGGCTTGAATGAGCTTTTGAGGAGCACAAGAAACACTGTGCATATGGATTCTGTCGTTTGACTTAATTACTTTCACTGCTTCTTCGGCAGAAACAATATTGATATTCTTCAACATATTAAATGGTTTTTGTATTAAAAATGGCTGCAAAAGTATTATTTATTATGGAGAAAAAGCGCTGATTCCTTCCCGAAAAATAAGCTATTGTGAAATTTATAACAGTTCTAATTTGTGGCTTCACTCTCCATTAATAATACTAATGAGGTTGTTTAATTGAAATGGCTTATTAATCAGTGTTATACGTAGTTTGTATAGTGATGTTTATCTAAGCCCAGATTATAAATGGGGTTATTTTTACAGGCTATAAATTATGAATATCCTGAAGTATATCCATTTACAATTTCTAATTTCGCGGAAACACGATTTAGGGCATTGAAAAAACACCGATAGTATGAAAGTGAAAAATTTAAAAGGAGATATTTTCGGAGGATTAACTGCTGGAATTGTTGCACTTCCTTTAGCTTTGGCGTTTGGAGTACAATCGGGAATGGGAGCTAGTGCTGGATTATATGGGGCCATGGTTTTAGGTTTTTTAGCCGCTATATTTGGCGGAACTCCCACTCAGATTTCTGGCCCAACTGGTCCTATGACTGTTGTTTCTGCAACCATTATAGCCATGGGAATAGCATCCTATGGAAATTTAGATAATGCTTTAGGAGTCATTATCCTTACTTTTTTAATGGCGGGCTTGTTTCAAATTGTTTTTGGGCTTTTAAAAATAGGTAAATATGTGAAGTTTATTCCTTATCCTGTTTTATCAGGTTTTATGAGTGGAATTGGTGTTATCATTATTTTTTATCAATTTTTTCCAGTTCTGGGTTTAAATTCTCCCAATAAAATGATACAAGTAATATTGCAAATTCCTAGTGCCATTCCCCTAAGCAATTTCATCTCTGTATCAATAGCTATTTCAACAATTTTAATTATTTATTTATTTCCTAAAGTAACCAAAGCTATTCCTAGCACATTGGTAGCTCTATTAGCCAGTTCGTTTGCGGCCTATTTTTTCAAGCTCGACTTGCCATTAATAGGTGAAATGCCTCAGGGGTTGCCAGAGCTACAGATTTCATCTTTACTTGATATACACATTAGTGACATTAATATGGCTTTAATACCTGCTATTACATTGGCGGGATTGGGCACTATAGATTCCTTATTAACTTCCGTGGTTGCGGATAATGTAACTCGAACCAAACATAATAGCAATAAAGAGCTTATCGGACAAGGAATTGGTAATATGGCTGCTTCACTAATTGGAGGAATCCCAGGAGCAGGTGCGACCATGCGAACTGTTGTGAATATCAAATCGGGAGGCCATAGCCGTATTTCGGGTGTGGTTCATGCTTTATTATTGTTATTTATCATATTAGGATTAGGTAAGTATGTGGCCTTTATTCCACTAGCATCTTTGGCTGGGGTGTTAATCACTGTGGGAATTAGCATTATCGATATTAGAGGATTAAAGAATTTATTGAATATCCCAAAAGCCGATGCTTTTGTGTTGATCGTAGTTTTAATTTTGACTGTTTTTGTGGATTTATTGCAAGCTGTAGGAATCGGAATGGTGATTTCATCCATTATATTTATGCGAAAAGCCAGCGAAATGGTGGAAGATAATACTTCTTTAACTCAAGTGGACCAGTATGATAGAGAAATGGCTTGGAGCGATGAAGTAAATCTCTCATTAAGTCGAGATACTGTTTATATCAAGCGCTTTGATGGGCCTATGTTTTTTGGTGTGGCAGCAAAAATGATGGAACGCATCAATAAAATTCCCACTAATGCCAAAGTGGTGATATTCAGGATGAAGAAAGTACCTTTTATCGATCAGTCAGGTTTATATGCTTTGGAGGAGGTGATTAAGGAGATGCAGAAGATGGGTATTGTAGTGGTTTTGACCATGATACAAGCTCAGCCTCTTTATTTGTTGAAGAAAAACAGATTGATTCCCAATATACTTCCTGAGAAATACCTTTTTGACACTATAGAAGATTGTTCAGAATGGCTGAAAGGCTATTGTCAAGAAATAAAAGAGGAATAAGCCATCATCGTAAAAACTACAATCGAAACTTCAGATTAGCTTCATTTTTTTATAGCTTAGCAGCAAAAAAATAAATGTTCGTTATATTCGGTCTAGATGATGCCAAGCCAGAAATTACGGTGAGTACTTTTACCAATCATTGCCATCATTGTAATAATACTACTAAATGGCATTATGCCAAACATCAAACTTCTTTCTCTTTGTTTTTTCTGCCCCTCTTTCCGGTGAAAACAAAATACTACTATTTATGTCCCATCTGTAATCATGGCGACGAAATCTCGTCCAACGAATATCAAAGAATGACAAACCAAACCTATAATCAATAGCCATGAGTAATAGAAGAAATTTTCTGAAGAAATCAGCTCTTTTTGGAGGAGGTTTATTAATCAGTCCATTAGTAAAATCGGAAATGATAATCCCTAATTTACCTTCAAAAAGCAAAGAGACTATTTTCTTGAGTACTTGGAATCATGGTGTTCCTGCCAATAAGAAGGCTACGGAAGTCATTGAGGCTGGAGGTTCATTAATCGATGCTTTGGAAAAAGGGGCCAATATCAGTGAATCAAATCCAAAGAATACCTCAGTTGGTTTAGGTGGAATGCCTGATAGAGATGGTCATGTAACTTTGGATGCAGCTATGATGGATGGAAAAGGGAATGCTGGGTGTGTCTGCTTCCTCGAAGGATTTGAAAATCCGATTAATATTGCACGAAAAGTGATGGAGGAGACTCCTCATGTGCTTCTTGCGGGTGAAGGTGCAGCACAGTTCGCCCGTTCTCAGGGGTTTAAAGAAATAGAATTATTGACTCCCGAAACTAAGAAAGCTTGGGAGGAATGGAGAAAAGAAGCGAAATATAGTCCTGAGGTGAATGTGGAGAATCATGATACCATTGGGCTCGTGGGCTTGCACAAAGGAGAAGTCGCTGCAGCTTGTACAACGAGTGGATTGGCTTTTAAAATGCGAGGAAGAGTGGGAGATAGTCCTATTTTGGGAGCTGGATTATTTGCTGATGAAGAAGTGGGCGCCTGCTCAGCAACTGGATTAGGTGAATATGTATTGAAGTCTCAAACCAGTTTTTTGGTTTTAGAATTAATGCGACAGGGTAAAACAGCAGAACAAGCCTGTAAAATAGCCTTGGAAAGAATCAAGACGAAGTTCTTGGATCCAAACCCAGAATTGAAATTTCAAGTTGGTTTAGTGGTCATTGGAATTAATGGTGATTATGCTGGATATTCAATCCTTCCTGGTTATCAATATGCATTAACAACAAATGGGAAAACAGATTTATTAGATGCCCCTTATTTAATGGAGAATTGATTATGCAAAGGATAAATACTGGACATAGGTCATCCGTCATCCGTCATCGGTCATCGGTCATCCGGCATCAGTCAACAAATAATAAAACATCAACATTATGAAAAATTGGAGTCTATTTATCATTCTAGCATTATTATTCTCTGCATGTAAATTTGAGAATAATAGTCATTTAGAAAGTCCAGTAATACCTAGGGCTAATGGAATGTATCCTATGCCTTCCTCCTTTAATATTACCGAAAAAACCATTATTTTACTAGGCTCTAATGATGCTCAGATGACTCGTTTGGCCCAAAAACTTAAAAGCCAAATAGACTCTACTTGTGGATTTGACATCAATGTTCAAGATGTTGCTGAAGCAGAAGGCCTGAGAAATGTCATCCTCCTCTCTTTTAAAAATGACATGACTAGAACTGGAAATAGTGGCTATCATTTAGAAGTGGATAAAGATAAAGTTGTTATTCAAGGCAAAGACTTTAATGGCGTTTTTAATGGGGTGATGACACTTTCTCAAATCATTTTATTGGATCAAATAAATGAAGAAGATGGGCTTGTGGAGGTGCCAAATATCCAAGTATGGGATGAGCCTCGTTTCGAATATCGTGGAATGCATTTAGATGTGGGGCGTCATCACTTCTCAGTATCTTTTATTAAGAAGTATTTAGATGTGATGGCGCTTTATAAAATGAATTATTTCCATTGGCATTTAACTGAAGACCAAGGATGGAGAATAGAAATAAAAGCCTATCCAGCATTAACAGAAATTGGAGCTTGGAGAACCGAAGCCAATGGAGAAAGATATGGAGGGTTTTATACTCAAGAACAAGCTAAAGAAATTGTGGAATATGCTAAAAACCTCAATATTACAGTGATTCCAGAAATAGAAATGCCAGGACACAGTAGGGCTGCTTTAGCAGCGTATCCAGAGCTTTCTTGTACTGGTGAGAAACTCGAAGTGCCAATAACTTGGGGTGTTTTTGAGGATGTCTTCTGTGCTGGTAATGAAGAAACTTTCGTTTTCTATGAAAAAGTATTGGATGAAGTGATGGAAATATTTCCTGCCGAATATATTCACGTGGGAGCCGACGAATGCCCGAAAACACGTTGGGAGGAATGTCCAAAATGTCAAAAGAGAATAAAAGAGGAGGGTTTAAATAATGAGCATGAGTTGCAAAGTTATTTCATCCGCCGAATGGAAAAATATCTGAATAAAAATGGCAAAAAGTTAATTGGCTGGGACGAGATTTTAGAAGGTGGTTTAGCACCAGATGCCACCGTGATGTCATGGCGTGGAATGCAAGGTGGAATAGATGCGGCTAAGCAAGAACACGATGTAATCATGACCCCAACGGATTATTGCTATTTTGATTATTATCAGGCAGATCGTGATTTTGAACCCAAAGCTATTGGAGGTTATCTTCCATTATCTAAAGTATATGCCTTTAATCCACTTCCAAAAGAATTAAACGAGGAGCAGCAAGCTTTTATCTTAGGTGGACAAGGCAATGTTTGGACGGAGTATATGGAAACAGAAGAATATGTGGAATATATGTTATTGCCAAGAATGCTGGCTTTATCAGAAGCATTATGGTCTAGAGAAAGAAATAAAGACTTTGACGATTTTAAGGAGCGCTTACAAACTCATAAGAAGCTGCTCACCAAACTTGGATACAATTTCTCAAATGGTTCTTATAAAATCTCAGTAGAAACAAAGTTTGATACATCTACTAATGAGAATATGCTGAGCTTCATCTCAGAGCAATACGAGCCCGAAATCAGATATACACAGGATGTAAATATGATTCTAGATTCTGGAGAAGTGTTTAAGAAAGCCTTTTCTCCTAAAGGATCAGGAGTGATTATAGCAGGAATTTTTGAGGATGGTAAATTAGTAAGAACAACTACAGAAATTCATTATGCAAAACATTTAGGTTTAGGATGTGATATTAAACTTTTAAGAAAGCCCAATTGGCGATATGGTGGAGAAACCAATGCAAGCCTAGTAGATGGTATATTAGGGAGCGATAATCATGGTGATGGAAAATGGTGCGGATTTCAAGGCAAAGATTTAGTGGCTGAATTGGAATTCAAGACACCGACTGATTTGAAAAAACTCTCCTTTGGCTATATCCAGAGCCAAAGAGCATGGATTATGCCTCCAAAGGCTGTACAAGTTTATGGTAGACAAGAAGGGGAGAGCTATAAGCTCCTTTATGATGGCGATTTGAAGAATTTATTAAACATTTCTGACCATAACAGTTCGAATGTGATAGTTGATTTCGAAGGAATACAATTAGTGGCTTTGAAAGTCCATATAGAGAATTATAAAAAATTACCCTCCTCTCATCCTAATGCAGGCAATGATTGTTGGTTATTTGTGGATGAGTTGATTTTGGAGTAATTTAATTATACTTGATTGTAAAATAATTAACTGACAAAATCCCAAACTCGATGAAGAAATTCAACTTTATAATTCTAAATATATTATTCGTTTTAAGTCTATTTGGCCAAGAACATAATTCAGATTGCAAATATGATGGGGTATCATTTAAGATTGGCAGTAATTCGAATATTCTACAATCTTTAGATAGTATATATGAACTTGATATTGATCGTGATGCATTATTTAAATATACAGAATGTTTGTTGGGAAAGTTTCCTTCAAACCCTGAAATAAATTGGTTCTATGCTTTAAATTGTTTGAGATGGAATGGTGCTGATACAAGTCAAAGTTACTATCTTAGAAAATGTATTAAGGCACAATATGAGCTTGGGCAATCATATGCGGGTATTGGTATAAATTATCTAGATTATATTGATGATAATGATTCTATTGGGTTAAGTTCTTTAACTGCTTCTGACAAGGAAAGAATAATAAAATACGGAGAATATAACTTATGGAAAGCCATTGATTTAGGTTTTAGATATTCATATTTTGAATTAGCAAGAGCGCAAGATTTAAGAGAAGAGTTAGAGCTGCCATTTTTGAAATCGTTTAATAAAGATTCAGATACCATAATATTTGTAGCTTTTATAAGAGATTGTGGTGAATTTGGTGGCCATAAAGAAGAAATAAGAATAATGAAAGGCGATAGCGGATACATGGCTACCTATTCTGCAGGGGAAGTTAAATGCTGGGTAAATATAAAGATATCTTCGGAATTGCCAGATTATCAAAAGTATGAAGGAAAATCACAAAGAGTTTCAAAGGAAGATTATAATATATTAATTTCTGAAGTTATAAATTATAAGGCTCGTTGTCACTGGATGACAAATGCTCCTTTTAAAATAGCCATATTTGATGGGCAAAGAGTAATAAAAAAAGAGATTCATTGCCATCCTTGGAATTATTATTTAGATCTTAGAATGGAAACTTTTGGTTTTTAGTATTTAAAAAGAACTTCTAAATATGGATATGTAATTAAACAATGAAACATTTCTTTGTGAATCTTTGAGTTTTCTTTGAGGAACTTTGTGTAATAGCTGTAACACTGAGAGGTACAAAGGAATTCACAAAGAACTACCAAGTAATTATGATGTATTTGCTCTGCTTTTTCTTATTTTCTAAATTCCGTTTTATAGGAAAGAGTTATTAGGCTTATTCCAGCTAAACTCAATAAACATCAAAGCGGAAGCTAACTAGCTCCAAAATACTTTTTAATAAGAGAATACAGCTCAATATTATCAATAGGTTTGGCAAGATATTCGTTGCAACCCGCCTCCAATGCTTTTTCCTTATCACCAGCCAAACCATAAGCCGTTTGAGCAATAATGATGACCTCTTTATTGAATTTTCTGATTTCCTGTGTGGCTTCGTGGCCATTCATTTCAGGCATTTGAATATCCATCAAAATCAAATCTATATCAGAATGCTTGCAACATTGCTCCACAGCTTCAATTCCAGAAGTTACTTCAATAATTTCTTTGCTTAACTTTCTTACCAGCTTAACAATCAAAGTTTTTGAAGTTTCATCATCTTCAGCAATCATTATTTTTAAGCTTTTGAGATAATCTATTTCCTCTACCTTGGTTTGCTCTGTGGTTTTTATGGTTTCACTTTCTTCAGGAATTTGGTAGGGCAGGGTGAAAAAGAAGGTAGAGCCTTTTCCTTCTTGGCTTTCTAACCAAATTTTTCCTCCTAGTAATTCCACATAAGCCTTGGTGATAGATAAACCTAATCCAGCACCACTTAAAGCCATTTTATTGCTGATATCAGCTTGGATAAAACGTTCGAAGACGGCTTCTTGTCTGCCTTGGGCAATTCCAATGCCATCGTCTTTTACATAGAATTCAAGGAAATTTCCTTTTATTTCAAAACCATATTCAATGATTCCTTTCGCGGAATATTTAATGGCATTTTTAACCAGATTAGTTAAAATAGCGAAAACCTTTTCACTGTCCGTTTTAATGATGGTGGGAACTCTCGAATACTGATTCTTTAGAATGAGTTTCATTCCTTTGGCTTCTACTTCTGGTTTGAAAAAGGTATAAATATATTGTACTTGGTCATTAATATCAGATTCCTTGATATAGACTTCCATTAAACCAGATTCAATTTTCGAAATATCGATAATGTCATTAATGATATTGAGCATACGTTGCCCGCTTTTCTCAATGATCTCAATGCTTTCTTTTCGCTCTTCAGGTGATAGCTCGGGCATCTTTAATAAACTTGCAAAACCCATGATACCATTCATTGGAGTTCTAATCTCATGGCTCATATTGGCTAAGAAAGAGGATTTCAGGCGGTCACTTTCCTCAGCTCTATCCTTAGATAATAATAGTCTTTCATTTTGCTCTTTATAGCGGATGTTCAAGTCGCAATACTCCTCATTTTGAATCTGTAAATCATGTGAGAGAACCTTATTATGTTCTAAAGCTTTACGTATTCTAATGGAAAGAAAATAAGCCTGCATTAAAATGAAAATGGTGATTCCATACGAGGATAAAGGAGTAGAATAGATGATTTCATTTACTTCAAGGGTATCATGAATCAAGCAAAGAAAAACGATGACAAAACCAATAAGTAAAAACTTAGCACCTTCTCTTTTTTCTTTAATGGCTAAAAATAGAACTGGGAATAGGTAGAAACAGGAAATGATGGTAAACAATTGAAAATAAATCATTCCATAGGAAAACTGCTCTGTAGGAAGTAAGATTACAGATGCTGAGAATACTAATGAAGTGCTTACGATTATTCGAGTAGCTATAGTATTCACCAACTTAGGGAACAGACTTTTAAAATATAAGAAAAAGAAAAGCACAGCCAAATAGAAGCTCAAATAGGAAATATGTAATATGCTTGACCAGCTGAAATCTCCCATCATAAAAATGGAAAACTCACCATCTACAATAAATCTTATGGAAATAAAAAAGGAGAATATGGCAAAATAGAGTAGAGGTTTGTCATCAGGGAATCTCGAGTAAAGTGTTAAGTGAAATAATACCATGATGAAGATAAATCCTGCGGATAGAATTTCCAAAAAAATCCTCAGGTTGAAAAACTCTTGAATCTGCTTTTTCTGTCCTAGAATTAAGGGTTCCCACTGTCCTCCTTTTTTGTGATGATAGTTTGAGATATGGATGATAATTTCAAATTCATTAGCCTTTGGAATAAATGAAATCACTTCAGGCCGATATCCAGCTATTGCTGTTTCTTTTGAAGTATTGGGTTTGCCGGATTCATATAGTAAGGCTCCATCAACATAAATTGCTGCTGAGGAGCTGGCATTTATATATTTTATGGCTAATTCTTCTATTTCTTTTATACTCACCTTTAGTCTATAGGAACCATATCCTATATTCTCTATCTTTTTTCCATTGGAAATATGTTCGTTCCAAAGGCCTGGAACAGAAATATGCTCAGCTTCTATTTTATCAATAACAGAATCCTCAGAAAGGATAAAATGATTCCAATAAAACTCCCATTCTCCATTTAATTTGACTATACCATCATTATTAAAATCCCATTCTTTTAAATTCAGTTGTCCTTTCTCAATGGAATAGGAATTCTTTTCTTTAGGGCTACAATTTGTCAGCCCAAAGCTGAAAAATAATAGAAGAACAGTAAAGACCTGATATTTTGAACTCGTATGGTTGATGCTCATGCGTTTTATTTGGTTTATTTACAAGAGGAGATAATATAGAATGTGGTTTATTAGCTGTGTTTAAGGGTATTTTGTGAAATTTAAATTGTTAATTTTATAACAATAATATTATGGAAAAATTAATTATTTTATTCAAATGAACAAACTGCTAAATATTAGTATTATGAGCTTCAAAATGGAGGGGATTTCTATATGAAATCATAGGTTTCTAAATGTTTTAAAGGTTTATTTTCCATGTTCAAGTTTAGATTTTGCTAAGGTTCGCTTTAAAAGTGTGGTGTAAATGGGCTGATTCCCCATGAGTGTGGTAAATACAGAAGCTGTCAGGGTAGTGATAATCAGAGGAAGGATTAGTTCATAATTCGAAGTCATTTCTATGGCAAGAACGAGACCTGTTAAAGGAGCCCTAACAGTTGACGAGAAAATGGCGGCCATTCCTGCAATAGCAAATACTCCAGGATGAGAGATTAAGTTGGGGAAATAGCCCTGCATGATCATTCCAAAGAGCATCCCGAAAATAACACCAAGGGTGAGTAGAGGGGCAAAAATACCACCTGGTACTCCCGAGCTATAACTGAAAATAGTTAATATCATCCTGATTAAGAAGAGGAAAAGTAAAAATGAAAGGGTAAAGGAGTGTTCTAATACCTTAGATATGGATTCATATCCTCCTCCAATCATTTCGGGAGATAATATACCAATAATAGCTATTATTAGTCCCACTATGATGGCGATAAAAATGTTGGGGACTTTTTTCAATGTTTTTTGAAAGAAGTCTAAACCCAGTATTAGAAATTTATTGAATAAGAATCCTATCAAACTAAAAAGTAATCCGAGTAGAACAAAAAGCCATAAACCATAAATATTGGGGCTGGTGAACACCATCATTTCTATACTAGGTTTAGAAGCTACTAATGCTCTCACCACAAAATCTGCTGCTCCAGCACCTATCATGATAGCAGCAACCGAATAAAAGTTGAATCTAAAGTGGCCATGCATTTCTTCAATAATAAAGATGATTCCAGAAAGAGGAGCATTAAAAGCACTGGCTAATCCAGCAGCAGCACCAGCTGATACTAAAGGATTATTATCTATCTCACTTGTCCCAACAGTATCCTTTACCATTTGCCCCATATTGGCTCCAATTTGAATGGTTGGGCCTTCACGCCCTAGCAATAATCCACTTCCTAAAGAGAAAAGCGAAGCAATGAACTTAATGGGCAAAACGCGCTTCCATCGCATGGGACGTATTTCATCTAAGGCACCTTCTATCTCGTGAACTCCACTTCCTGAAGCTTCTGGCGCATACTTTTTAACTAATAATAGAGCAATGCTAATACCGGTGATAGTAAATAAAATAGGCCACAACCAAGTCATCAACACACCATCCTCTACATTTTCAAATAGAGAGTCTCTAAACTGCTCTATATAACTCAAAAATATTCTGAAAGAAGCACCTACAAGTCCCACTAAAAGTCCAATGATTAAGGCATAAACCAAAAGCATGATGTTCTTAGATTTCTCGTGTTTAAAATGATGGTTTTTATATTTGATTTTCATCTTTCTTCTTATCTAATCGTGTATACTTTGGAGTAAAAATAGTTTTTTTTAAATGAAATGGGTCTGTTTTTTTTACTCAATAAAATATCATAAAACTAAAAAAGCGTAAACCAAGTGTTTTGTACATACCACCTAATTTACGCTAATATATTGATATATCTTCTACTGATTTAAAGATACTCTTCTTTCGATAAATAATTCACCACATAATCTTTAACGCCATCCTCTAATGAATAAAACTCTTCTGCATATCCAGCAGCTTTTAGTTTATCCATATTGGCTTCAGTAAAATATTGGTATTTATCTCTTATGTCTTTAGGGGTATCGATGAACTCAATATTGCTTTCTAATTCTAGCGCTGCAAAAGTAGCTTCAGCTAAATGATAAAAAGCTCTAGCTGTACCAGTTCCAAGATTATATAATCCGCTTTCTGGTTTGTTTTCCATTAAAAAGATAATCACCTTAATTAAATCTTTAACATAAACGAAATCGCGTAATTGCATTCCATCCTCATAACCTTCTTTATGGCTTTTGAATAGTTTTACTAAACCATTATCATTTATTTGATGGAAAGCATGGAAAATAACGGATGCCATTCTTGCTTTATGATATTCATTGGGACCATATACATTGAAAAATTTCAATCCTGCCCAAAATGGAGGTTGTTGTTCTTGTTGTAAAGCCCATTTGTCGAAGTCATTCTTAGAATCACCATAGGCATTTAAAGGTTTTAGCTTGTCAACGATATCGTGCCGATCTTCATAGCCATATTCTCCCAAACCATAAGTGGCAGCTGAGGAAGCGTATATTAAAGGAATGTCATTCTTAGCACAAAATTCCCAAACCATTTTGGTATAGTTTAGGTTGAGTTCATCAAAAATATCTTTATTAAACTCAGCAGTGTCGGTACGGGCACCAATATGAATAATGAAATCAATTTCATCGGAATAATTTCTCAGAAAATCGCTGAGGTACTCTCTTTCAACCTTGTCAATGTACTTTTTACCTATTAGATTATTCTTTTTTTCTTCCCGTGAAAAATCATCTACTAATATAAGCTCCTCAAACCCAGCTTTATTTAAACCTCCTGTAAGAGCACTACCAATAAAGCCTGCGGCACCTGTTACAACTATCATACTTTGAAAAATTTTGGCAAAGATAGACCAATTAGCCACAATGCAAATTATATATGGGTAGTAATCTTGAATATCGTGGTGTTTTTTTTGTGGATTCATAGAAATATTATCTTCAGTAATGGCTCAAGAATTAATAATGAGTAGTTTTGCAAATGAATAGCTTGAATAAATAATTTCTATTTGTTTGATGCGATAAACAGGAAGTAAAATCAATATATGCTCAATATCATTAGCCCAAAAGAATTTCTAGAGCTTTCAGAAACTATTCCCATTATAGATGTGAGATCTCCTGGAGAGTATGATATAGGTAGGATTCCAGGAGCTTTGAATATTCCTATTTTTAATAATGAAGAAAGAGCTAAAGTAGGTACTAGGTATAAGCAAGCCGGTAAAGATTTCGCTATTCAGTTAGGATTGGAATATGTGGGTCCAAAACTCGCTGACTTCTCCAAGCAAGCCAGAAAGTTGGCTAAAAACAATCAGCTGTTGGTGCATTGTTGGAGAGGAGGGATGCGCTCCCAAAATATGGCTTGGCTTTTTGAATTGATAGGATTAAAGGTTTTTATTTTAGCAAGGGGCTACAAAGGTTATCGAGCCTATATTCGAGAACAATTAGGCAATGATATTTCTATTAGAATACTCGGAGGATACACCGGAAGTGGTAAAACAGATATCCTGAAAGAACTGGAAAATCTTGGAGAGCAATTTGTAGACTTAGAAGGAATAGCCCATCATAAAGGTTCAGCATTTGGCTCTATTGGTGAATCGGAACAGCCTACAAATGAGCAGTTTGAGAATAACTTAGCTAAAGAGTGGCTAAAACTAGATACTACCAAACCTGTTTGGCTGGAAGATGAAAGTATTACCATGGGACAATGCGGTATTCCTTTTGCATTGTTCAAAAGAATGAGAGAAGCTAAAGTTTATCAGGTCGTTATTCCAAAGAAAGTGAGAGAGGAGCGCTTGGTGAAAGAATATGCCAATGGTGATAATGTGGCTTTGAAAAATGCTTTGGAGAGAATAGCCAGAAAGTTAGGTGGTTTGCGAGCGCAACAAGCTTTGGATGCCCTAGAGTCAGGGGATTTTATGACCGTTGCAGATATAAGTCTTCAATACTATGATAAAGCTTATGGTTTTGGTATTGCCAAAAGAGACGACAATAGCGTTCTGAATATTCCTATCGAAAAAGATGAGCCCGCTGCCACAGCAAAACTATTATTAGAAATACTTCGAAAAGAAGAAGAATAAAATACGCTTAATACTTTCAACAAATCCCTACCTTTGCAAATTCAATGATAAGAATATGATGAGAAAAAGTGAAGATAAAAATCAGATGGTATTTGGCATTAGAGCCATTATGGAAGCCATTGAAAGTGGGAAAGAAATAGAGAAATTGTTGATTCAGAATGGATTAAGAGGAGGCTTGTATCATGACTTCTTTCAGTTAATAAAGTATCACCATATCCCTTTTAATAGTGTTCCACAGCAGGGTTTAGATCGCATAACAAGAAAAAACCATCAGGGTGTTATCGCATATCTTTCACCAATCACTTATCAGAATATTGAAAACCTAATACCTATGCTTTATGAGGATGGGAAAAACCCATTTCTTTTAGTATTGGATAGAATTACCGATGTAAGAAACTTTGGAGCTATAGCTAGAACAGCTGAATGTAGTGGAGTAGATGCAATCATCATTCCTTCTAGAGGAGCAGCCACTGTTAATGAAGATGCCATTAAAACATCAGCAGGGGCATTGCATAAGATTCAAGTTTGTCGTGAGGATAACTTAAAGACTACATTAGAGTTTTTGAAAAATAGTGGAATTAAAATCTACGGAATTTCAGAGAAAGCTACAGAGTATTATTATGATGTTGATTTTACAGGCCCAGTCGCACTCATGCTAGGAAGTGAAGAAAATGGAATTTCAGAAGCCTATATGAAATACTTAGATGGTTTTATAAAGATACCTATGGTTGGTCAAATCGCCTCTCTTAATGTATCTGTTGCAGGTGGAATCACCATGTTTGAAGTCACCAAGCAACGTTTGAACGCCCCAGATTAATTCATTATTGTAAGTTAACTTATTTGATATCGTACAATATAGAGATTGTAAAACCATACTTGGATATAAATTTTCTTATATGCCAATTTTGAAGTTTCATAAGCTCAATATTTTTTATATGTCCCTTAAAAGTCTTATCTGGTTTTTCTAAATGCTATTTTTTGTTTAGTGTTTTTAAACAAGAAGATCTACAAACAGCAAATTTACCATTGTATTTTGTTCTTAATTGAAGAGACGAACAATATAAAATTCAAAATTTAACCTTATGGGTTACTAAATAATTACCTGTGAGTCAAACATGCTGATAACCAGGATGTAAAGCAGGACCTCCAATCTTTACTTAGACCATTATTATTCAAGAAGCTATTAAATCCAAGAACGTAACAATAAAGTCGTATTTTCGTATCCTATTAACATTCTATACAATAAATCTTAATATTTATGGCTCAAGCTAAGAAGTTTGGCACTTTTGGTGGCGTTTTTACGCCTTCTATTTTAACGATTTTAGGTGTAATCATGTACCTTCGTTTAGGTTATATCGTAGGCGAAGCAGGATTATATGCCGTGATCGGTCTCATTGTAATTGCCCATGTTATTTCTATATCAACTGGGCTTAGTCTTTCCTCCATTGCTACTGATAAAAAAATAAAAACCGGAGGAATCTATTATATGTTATCCCGAAGTTTGGGATTACCCATGGGGGGGAGTATTGGAGTGACTATCTTTTTAGGTACTGCCCTGAGTATTTCCTTATATATTGTAGGTTTTGTAGAGAACTTCCTGAGCATAGAAGTCATTAGCGATTTCCTAGCAATGACTGGGGAAGTCAATGATATTAGGTTAATAGGTACTGTGGTCATCATTCTTTTGGTGTTGATAGCTTATATCAGTACTTCAATTGCCATTAAAACGCAGTTTTTTATTCTTGGTGCCATTGCACTTTCTATTGTTTCTATTATTATCGGTGCATTAACTGGTGGAGAATATCAAGCCGCAGAACCAGCTCTAACAGCGAGTTCAAATTCTCCTGATTTAATTGTCCTATTTGCAATCTTCTTTCCTGCTGTAACTGGTTTTACCGCTGGTGTAGCCATGTCGGGAGATTTGAAATCACCCAAAGATTCCATTCCTAAAGGAACGCTATATGCCATTGGTTTAGGATTAGTAGTTTATATTGGTTTAGCTCTATTATTCGCCTTTTTTGTAGATAGAGAACTATTATTAACAGATACCAATTTCTTATTAAAGATAGCATGGTTTTCACCTTTCGTGATTGCAGGTATTTGGGGCGCAACATTATCATCTGCATTAGGTGGTATTTTAGGAGGCCCTAGAATTTTACAAGCCATGTCTCAAGATAAAGTGACTCCTTCATTTTTTGGTCAAGGAGTGGGGAAAAATAATGAACCTCGTAGAGCTTTAATCGCTACTTTCATTTTAGCAGAATTAGGAATCTTAATTGGAGAGTTAGATGTTATTGCTGGAATTGTTTCCATGTTTTATATAGCAGCATATGGTTTTATCAATTTGGCTTATGTGCTCGAAAGGTGGTCGAATAGTGACTTTAGACCCAGCCTAAAAATTTCTATTTGGATTGGTGTGATAGGCTTTGTAGCCAGTATGTTTGTGATGATCAACCTCGATATGCTAGGGATGTTAGTGGCCTTTGGTATTATGTTTGGTATTTATTTCTTCCTGAAGAGGAGAGAAGTGCAAGGAAATATGACTGATGTTTGGCAGAGTGTTTGGACGAGTATCATCAGAACAAGTTTACACAGAATCAATCAGAAACCATTAAAAGAATCCAATTGGCAACCCAATATTATCCTATTTAGTGGTGGAGGAAATGCGCGCCCACATTTATTAGAAATGGGAGTGAATATGGTGGGGAAACAAGGGTTTTTGTCCAACTTCGATTTGCACCTGAGCCAAGATTCTGAATTCCTATTTTCCAAATCAAAGCAAAAAATATCTTCTGAAATTGAGGAGCAATATACTGGCGTTTTTACTCGTCGACAGTCGGTGAGTAATATTTATGAAGGTATAGAAATGATAGCCCAAACCTATGGATTCTCTGGTGTGGAACCCAATACTGTTATGATGGGCTGGGCGCGTGAAAGTAACGATCCTCTTGATTTTTCACGATTGGTTTCTCGACTTTCATCATTAGATATGAATGTAGTTTTATTGGATTATGATAAGAAAAGGGGATGGGGAAAACAACAAAGTATAGATATTTGGTGGCGTGGAGGAGGGCATAATGGAAATCTCGCACTGTCGCTTGCGAAATTTATCACCCTAAGTGAAGATTGGGCCAATGCAAAAATTAGATTACTCATTGTAAATCAGAATAATGATGTTTCTAATTCTATTCATGAGAATGCGCAGCATGTGCTAGATAATCTTCGTATTAGTGCGGACTTAATGATTATTAATAATGAGATAGAACAACGTAGTTTCTACGATATTATTCAGGTAGAATCAGTAGATACCGATCTTACTTTCCTTGGTTTTACTCCAATTATTAAGGGGGAAGAAGCTAAGTTTGTAGAAAAAATAAACATTTTGTGTCGTAATATCGGAACAGTTGCTATTATTAATGCAAGTTCTGAATTTAAAAGTTTGAGTTTAGGGGAGTTAAAACCACTTCCTGTATTTGATAAATCGCTCACCAAAAAAATGAGTGAACAAAAACCATTGACCGCACTTTTAGATATTATTCAAGAGGAAAAATTCAAACCAGCATTGAATAAATTAGCCATAGATATAGAGCATGTTTATGCTGCCTTTATGAGTGAAATGATGATGCCATTGCTTGATAATCAGATTAAATGGTTAGAATATATCCTTAGTTCTGGAGAAAAAAGTTATGATAATTTAATCAGTAGGGCGAGTAGCAATAGAGTAACAGCTTTTAGAAAGACCATAGAGGTACAGCATGGTATTTTTATGCGCGGGCAATTGCAATATGCAGAAAAATCAGTTTCACAAACATTAGATAAACTCCTCGATGAAAAATTTGAGTTGGTGATGGAAACCTTAAATCGTTTTGGCAAAAGTATTTCTAATTATCCTTACCGAATTAAAACTCATATCACTCGAGAACAATTAAAGGAAGCAGAAAAAGTAAATGCAAGAATGCGAAGAAAAGCAGCGTGGTTTTCTCCTATATTTCGTTTAAGTTCTTCTATATCGTATTATGTTCACTTTAGAGAACAGATGCTGATGATTTTCCCAAAATCGGTTTATAAAAGTTTAGAAAATACAGTGAACCACTTGAATCGCGATTCTTTCCGTTTTGAGAATGAGGTTTTTAAAACTTTGCAAAATATTTCAGGAATATTTGAAAATACGATGGATTTGGCTCTAGATAGCATTCCAAGTGAAGAAGAATTATTAAAACAGAAAGAACAGATTTCTTTATTGATGAAGCAACTCATTGATGTGAGAAAGACTGATATGGAAGCTGTTTCTAAGGGTTTTAAAATTGGTTTTAGCGAAAGTTTGGAAGACTTTATCTTTAAACTGAACCATCCACTGAGTAATTCCTATATCGATTATAATTCTGATCAATATATTATAGCTAAGAAATCCAAAAAGTCTTTTGTCTCTAGTATTAATATTTGGAGAAATAATCAGAATTTAATGGATAATCTCAATCAGTTGAATTCTTATTTGTTGAGATTTAGATTTAGCTCTCAGAATGTACTGAACGATTTGAATGAGAGATTAAGTAAGAGCATAGATGAATCAATTTCACATCCTTTAAGAGTATTTATTGAAGTCTTAAAAGTGGCTCAAGGTAAAGATATTGAAGAGCAAAAATCATTTATCAATACCAGATTAAAAAGCTCTAGTTCTAATCTAGATATACAATTGCAACAGAGCTTTATTGATCAGTATAATAGTAGTTTGAAGAAGATCAAATCTTCCATTAATGATTTCCCAGACTTATTAAGTATTTATGCTGACACTTATGATCATGCTGAGCAGGATTCAGAAATTCATGTATATCAGGAAATAGAAGTATCCATCAAAAGAACCCTTGACTATATGGTGGAGAAGGAAATGATGGAAGTGAGAGAGTTACTGATCAACCTAGGTCAGGAATTGAATGCCATAAATTCTCAATTTGCCGAAATGCAGCAGATGGTTTTAATACCTTCTAGTGATAAAGAAAAGAATTCGGAGGAATTTAAAAAGGTAATCAATAGTAGTTTAGAATTTGATGAGCAATTGAGTTTGGCTTTTGAAAAGGCGAATGGTTTATTACTCAATATTGCTGAGAAACAAGAATATTTAAAAAGCGTTCTGCTTAAAAAAAGTGGTGGTTTAAAAGCAAACCTAGAGCTTTATCCATTTATTAGAAGTATACAAGACTTAAAGAATTATATCAAAACGGAAACCACAAAACGTTGGTTTGGTCAGGTTACAAAAAGGTATAAATCAGTCCATATTACGCTTACTAATCAGCTGAATAAACTCTGGTATAATCAGAGCTCTGGATTACTATTGGCTCAAAAGCTGAGTAAATCTTTATTAGAACAAGAAACCAGAGTGGAAACCTTATTGGCTTTTAAAGAGGAGGTGAGTCCATTGGGCAGAGTGCTCAAGAGGATGCCAGACTATTATAAACAGCTTTTCCTAAGAAAACAGTTCTACTTGAACGAATTCTGGGTTGGACGAGAAGAGGAGCAGAAAAGTTTCTTATCCACCTATGAACAATGGAATTCTGGCTTTGGTGGAGGTATTATGATATTGGGTGAAAGAAACTCAGGTAAGTCTTTTTTTTCCAATTATATCATTCAGAAACTAGAAGTAAAAGGGGAGGTTTTCTATATCAATCCTCCTTATACAGGTTCTGTATCGGTTTCAGAATTACTTAAAAATTTCCAAAATGCTACAGAAAACAATGGTAGTATTGCTAAAATATTTAATGATATTCCTACTAAGTCTATCTTCTTTTTTGATGATTTGGAATTGTGGTGGGAGAAAAGCTCTGGTGGAATGAAAGTGATAGAGCAATTGATGAATATCATTAACAGATACGGAAACCAACATCTATTTGTGGTGATGGGGAATATTCATAGTTTTAGGTTGATGAATAGGTATAAAAAAATAGAAAGCAATTTCTTGAAGCTGATAGAATTGCGACCTTTTAATGCTCGTCAACTGAAAGAAGTGGTGATGAAACGTCACAGCACTTCATCATTGAGCTTCAATATCAATAATATACCTGAAGCTCGTTATCGTTCATGGAATTATGCCCGCTTATTTAGTCGCTTGTTTAATTATTCTGAAGGTAATCCAGGAGTAACTTTACAAGCTTGGATTAAGTCGGCAACTGATGTGGATAAATCGGTTGTTTCAATTGCAAAACCTAAATTGCCTGATACCGCTCCTTTAAGGTTTCTAGAAACAGAATGGATGATTTTTATCCTTCATTTCATATTACATAAGCGAATGAATTTATCCAAATTAGTTAGGGTGAGTCAGGAAACTAGGGTAGATGTGATTAAGAAAGTTAGGGTTTTGAAACGCGCTGGGATTTTAGTGGAAATTGGAGATGATATTTTGGATATCGATCCTTACGTATTACCATTCTTACGAAAAGCATTAGTAAAAAGAGAACTATTATAATATGGAAACTTGGGACTTGAAATTTTCAAATATTGAAATCATCGGATTGGCTCTGATAGCTTTCATTTTGTTTATCATTTTGAAGGTGATTGCTAAGGCTTTCCCTTATTTGATTAAGCAACCAGAAAGAAAAAAAGCTTTTCTGCGTTACTTCACCATTTCCGAAATTCTATTTTGGATACTCTATACCATCTTTGTCATTAGGGAATTAAGTGATTCTAATCAGATATATTCATTCGGACTATTTATATTATTAATGGTAGCTGGGTTTTGGTTACTTTGGTATTATATGAAGAATTATATCAGCGGAGGAGTTTTTAAGCTGAACTCTAATTTTGAGATTAACGATTCTGTTCAAATCAACGAATATCAAGGTAAAATAGTAGGATTGGGAAAGCATAGCCTAGAGCTGGAGTCTGATAATGGAGAGATGATCTATATTCCATATACCAAACTCGCTGATGCCATTATTATCAAACTACACCCAGGTGAAATGGTTCTCAGTCATAGCTTTACTTTGAGCACGGCTAATGATAAAAAGTCTGTGGATAAAGAAGAAGAGATAAGGTTTGAGATATTGAGTTTACCATATTCATCTTTAAAAAAGTCACCTGTTATCAACCTCATTCATGAAGATGCAGAGCATTTTGTATTTGAGTTGGTGGTGTATACCTTGGAGAAAGAGTATTTCTTTAAGATGGAGCAAGAGATACGTAGGAAATTTGATGTTAGTTTGTCATCACAACAATAAAAAAAGCGGCATTTCAGTTGAAATGTCGCCTCCTAAAATCAAAATAATATTCTTTATCCTTTTCTAACTGAAGAAGCTCCAGAAACATCATGGATGCTAATGCTTGGATTTCCTTTATATTTAACAGAGGATGCTCCACTTGCGCTGATAGAAAGGTTTTCTAAAACTAATACTCTAACTACTGCAGCACCACTGGCTTCTAATTCTAAATCTTGAATTTCTAATCCGTAAGCTCTTACCACTGAAGCTCCACTTAAATCTAGTTCGGCAGAATTAATGCTACCTTCTAGTTCCACTTTACTTGCTCCACTAAAATCAGCTTCTAAGCTTTCCACTTTTAATTTTAAAGTCACCTCTGACGCTCCACTAAAGTCTAATTCTAAATTACTGGCCTCTAAAATATCTGAAGAATATAATTCTGCAGCACCGCTAATATCAAGCTCATCTATATTTTTATAATAGATAGTTAGTTTTAATGTTGTTGGATTGTTTAAATCCTCTGTGTTTTCAATATCTAATTCACCAGCACTTACTCTAGTTTTAATATGAGGCATGATATTGTCATCAGCTTCAATAACAATTTTTTCTTCATTAGACTTCACCAATTCGATTTCAAAAGCTCCTCCAACGTCGATAGAACTAAAGCTACTTAGTGTTCTGGTTTCTTTAATCACATTGCCACTGCCTTTTATACGTTTTGCAGGGCCACTATAGGCCAATATTGAGATGGCTATAAATGCTATCGATAGTAATAATGATTTTGTTTTCATGGTATATGTTTTTTTAGTTTTCTATTAATTATAAAGACCTTATTTCACCACTTCCTGTGGCCGAAAAATTATTGATTTCTGGTCTGCCTTTAATGTTTAAGTCGCCACTTCCAGAAAGTCGAGCATCTAAAGTATCGGTGATAAAAACATCAGACTCCCCAGAACTTGTCTTTCTCACTTTAGCCGTTTTTACTTCAAAGCTTCTGCCGTCAAAGTCACCTGAGCCATTTTGAGATAAATCCATCATAGCAGCAGTTCCATTCACTTCATTATCGCCTGACCCATTCATTTTAAAGCTAGCTTCACCTAGGTGTAGAGATTCACCTTCGAAATCTCCAGAACCCATTTGTATAACACTTAAAGAGCCATTTACTCCACTGATTTCTACATCACCACTTCCATGCATGCTAATTTCTAGGTTTTTTACATTAAAGTCTCCTTCAAAATCACCAGAACCATGCATGTCGAGAACTAAATCTGTAGCAGAGAATACTCCGTTTATATAAAAATCGGCACTACCAGAATTGGAAATCTCTTTTAAGTCTTTAACGGTGACTTCTATTCTTAACTCTTCGTTTCTATAAGATAATGAACCTTTGATATCGATGATTAAAGTATTGGCTACCACTTTAGTTTGTATTTTCTGCATGTATTTCTCTGGAGAAATAACCACTACTTTTTGTACGTCTCCTTGTGTGATGGTAACATCGAGCGAGCAATTGTTTTCAATGGCATTAAAGCTATTAACTGTTCTTTCTTCTTCGTTGGCGAATAATCCGATACCGAAAGTCACCAAAGCTATTAATAAGATTGATTTTTTCATGATTTTATGTTTTTAGTCGATTTTAATATTTGCTGTAGCATTTTCCATACTGAGGATGAGCTTAGGGCTTTGTCCTTTTGCATTTCCAAAGTAACCTTCTATATCTAGTTCCATCATTTCTTTTTCAAGATAAGTGATTTTGGCAAGGTCTTTAGGATAGTTGATGCCACCCATTTCTGAGGAGGCTTTGAATGCAAAGTTTGCTGGTGATTTGAAGAATAAATCTACTCCGGTAAATTCAGAGCTGATATTTATCATATCAAAATCAGAAGCGATATCTCTAATTTTAATATTTCCATAATCGATGTCTAATTCAATATGTTTTTTTAGCTCATCTATTCTGATACTACTAAACTCAGATTCAGCAAATACAACACTTGCTTCTCCAAAATAATTTTTATCGTAGGCAGTTTCTAAATCTAATTGACTCACCGTTTGAATCTCATTAGAAGAGAATTCACTATCCAATTTAATGACTGCAGCTACTTGAGCAGTAAATCCACCATAGGCCACCTTTACTTTGCCCGACTGGAACCTCTTCACATTTATCTGACCAAATTCGGCTTGTATGTCTAGCTGTTCGCTGGTTAGATTATTGGCTTCAAAATTTCCATAAGAAACATCTACATTTACTTGTCCATCAATATTCTCGAAAAAGTTACTTCCAAATTCATTGTCGAGCTCAAGCATAATATGGGCGGGATAATAAATAAGAACATCAATATCTATGCTATTATTATTCTTATTGCTGAAATATCCGCTTCCTAAACCTGTTTTTAATTCAACAAGGCTGGAGTTTCCGCTCATCTCTACAATGATTCTTTCAAATTTGTCATCGGCTTTACTTTGGTTTTTAGCATCCACTGTAACGGTAACTTCGATGCTAATGATATCTTTATCCCAGTTATAGGCTTTTACTTCGGTGAATTCACAATTCAAAGAGAGTTTAGCTCCTTTATCGATATTGAATTCTTTTTTTGTCGGTTTGCTAAAATCGCCTTTTGCCATTAAAGAGACAGGAAGGAGGAATAAGACAAGCATGAGTATGCTTAGGGTGCTGAGTATTGTGGTTTTTGTTTTCATGGTTGCTGATTTATTGTGTTAAGATATTATTGTTCTGTTTACAAATTTGGTTGTGCATTTGATTCACCAAATCGTTTTTTGCTTTAAGGTTTTGAATATATGCTAGTTCTAGTTTTTTATTTCCAGAGGCCTCTTTAAGTTTGTCTTCTAGTTTTTCAACATTAAAAGCGAGCTTACCCAATTGGGTTTCGGTGGAGGCAATCAGTTTTTTCGTTCCTTCACTTTGGTCGGCACATTGAATGATTTCATTTAGCTTTTTCTTACTCTCCTGAGTATAATAGGATTTGATTTCTGTAAGTTCTAATGAAAGACCCATTTCTTGCCTTTTCTGACTTTCGGTGGGTTGTTGAGTGATAAACCATCCAATACTAATCAAAAGGCTAAGGCTTGCTGCAATACCAATCCACCAAGCTCTTTGGTCTTTATTGATATAGCTCATTCTTTTTTTCTCTTCTTGTTCTTGGAGTTTGAAGAAGAATTTATCCATATGTTCCATGGAAGGTTCTTTTTCAAAATACTCTTTATTATCTTTTATTAGATTCTCAAATTTTTCTATGCCCATTTGAAACTCCTTTCTTTTTGTATGAGATTGACCTCATCTATTAATTTTTTTCTTGCTCTTGAATACCTGGTCCTAGATAGATTATAGGAAATTCCTAAAATCTCACTAATTTCTTCATGATCGTATCCTTCAAAAAGGAAAAGTGAAATGATGACTCTGTATTCTTCTTTAATTTTACCTAAAGCTTCTTTCACATCTTTAATCTTCACATGATCTATAGAAACTATGGTAGGTTCTTCAACAACTACTTCTAAATGCTCATTAAACTCTGTTTCAAGTTTGTTTTTATTTAAAGCATCTAAAGAATTATTCACTACTATTCTTTTTAACCATCCTCCGAAACTGCCTTCTTCTGTGTATTGGCTTATCTTTTGAAAAGCACTAATAAACGAGTCTTGCATGATGTCCTCAGCATCTGTTTTATTACCAATAATTCTAAGACTGGTATTAAACATGGCCTTATAATAGAGTTTGTAGATTTGCATTTGGGATTTTTGATGTCCCTTTCTGCATTTCTGAATCAACTCGTGATGTACATCTTTATATGTGGATTTTCTTTTCAACATTCAATTATATGACCTTTTGCTTATTCTAATGTTACAGTTTTTTGAAAAAAATCGTAAATTCACATCATATTAGTGAATATGAACTTATTGGTGGTTTAAAAACTTCCATAAAAATACAAATAAGATGGCGAAAAAAGTAGTGGTTTTAGGTGGTGGCTTAGTTGGAACACCCATGGCATTGGATTTAAATAAAAATATTGATTGGAATGTGGTATTGGCAGATAGAAGTGTCGAGCAATTAAGCAGAGCCAAAGCAGAAGGTATTGATTGTATTGCATGTGATTTAATGGAGGAGGGTGCTATTGAGAATTTGGTGCAATCAGCCGACTTCGTTATCAATGCATTGCCAGGTGAAATAGGTTATCAGAGTTTAAAAAGAGTCATACAAGCCGGAAAGAGTGGGGTAGATATTGCTTTCTATCCAGAGGATTTTGAAGAGCTCGACCAATTAGCCAAAGAAAAAGGTGTCACTTGGTTAGTAGATATGGGGGTGGCACCAGGAATGAGTCATTTATTATCGGCCTATGGTGCTACTTTATTAGACGATGCGCAAGATATTAAAATATATGTGGGAGGCTTACCCAAGGATAAATCTACTTTCTGGCAATATAAAGCACCTTTCTCACCCAGCGATGTGATAGAGGAGTATACGCGTCCGGCTCGATTTGTAAGGGATGGAAATGAGGTAGTGATGCCAGCTTTAACAGAAACCGAGGTTTTAGAATTTCCGGTAGTGGGACAATTAGAAGCATTTAATAGCGATGGCTTACGCTCATTAATTAAAAGCTTAGATGTTCCCAATATGATAGAAAAGACCCTTCGTTACCCTGGCTATATAAATAAGGTGATGGTGCTTAAAGAAAGTGGTTTCCTTTCTGATGAAATGGTTATGGTAAATGGAAAGGAAATAAAAGCCATAGATTTTACAAGCTCCGTATTATTTGAGCAATGGAAATTAAAACCGCAGGAGCGAGAATTTACTGTGATGCAAATTATTATAAGTGGATTAGAAGGAGGGAAGCAAAAGAAAATTTTCTATGATTTATACGATGCCTACGACCCAGAAACTAATATTCACAGTATGGCAAGAACAACAGGTTATACTGCAACCGTGGTTTTGGGCCTCCTCAAAGAAGGTTTATTTGGCAATCCTGGGGTTCATCCACCAGAAACTTTGGCCAATTATCCTGATTTGGTACATGAAATACTAAAAGGATTAAAAGAAAGAGGTGTGGTTTATAAAAAAAGTGAAACTTATCAAAAATAAGTTTTAAGGATATTGCTCTTCTGTCTGACAACTGCAAAGCCTATTAGTAATTGAATATCAATGAGATTTGAAATCTGATTTATGATAGGAAAGCGTCCATGATTTCACAAAGGTTTTAATTTTCTAGAGGGAATGAAAATCTTTACAAAAAAAATGCAGGAAAGTATTTGTGGTGTAGGAATAATTTCTATTTTTGCAGTCTTCAAAACGGCGAGGTAGCTCAGTTGGTTAGAGCGTCGGATTCATAACCCGGAGGTCTCGAGTTCAATTCTCGATCTCGCTACTAGAAATAAAGCCTATAACAATCCTGTTAGAGGCTTTTTTTATGCCATGAAAATTTTTTTACGGTTGAGTTATTCTATTTATTATAGACTATTATTGATGAACAAATGGCCCCCATGTTTTGGGGTCAAGTCAAAATTCTGGGGGAATTGATTTTGTATTCATCAATAATTATCACAGTTTAGACTGTTTGTTCTGCATTTGTGTTGATGTTTTGAAAGACAAATCTAATGTGTCTTCATACTTTTTTGTGGAAAAAAGTAAGCAAAAATCCATCCCAAACAATTGCCTACCCTCCTCTTCCAGAATATTGATTTAGCAAGCAAAGTTGAAAATAATGACCTTTGAATTGTAGATGTTTTCCAGATTTTAAAGCCTTATTTTTACACCTTGCTTCTCTTATGTCATTATTTAAATGCTAAAGCCCTTTGCTGTTAAATCTAATATTCTGAAATTCACCTCTAAAGCCGCTTTCTGTTTGGGAGAGGCCTTCCCGCTGTCTCCGAAATAAGATAAATAGTATATATAATAATTTGTGTATCAGATAATAACCAAACTCATACAAGCACACCTGATGCTATGCAAAGTTTATAAAGACTTCCGCAGGAATGTCTAAGCCGCCTTATATCAAAGTCGTTAAGCGGAGCAAATGGCTTGAAGGAATAAAAAACAATACTATTTGACGCTCGT
>NZ_JABKBZ010000180.1:0-2097 GCF_013166635.1 Lentimicrobium sp. S6
AACCTGTAAAATGCATGGTGTAAATCCTCAAATATGGATGAACAAAGTCTTGGAGCTTATTGCAGAGCACAAAGTCAATAAACTTTATGAGCTCTTCCCGCAAAACCTGTCCCTGCTATAATCATAGCATAACATTCTTTTAATATAATTATCCTTGTAGTTGGTCGGATGCTTACTTTGAACTGATTTATTCCAAAGTGGACACGCCCGTCAAACTGCCCACCCCAGGCCGGACTAAAATGACCACCTCCTCATTTCACCAAAAACAGAAGTTCATTACGCTGTCATTAACGAAACAAATTTACTAATTATCCTGATTTATCCTACTCAGTTTTCTTCGCATCGATTCTCCAGCGAGCTAATCGATGTGCCTTATGGATTAATCGGTCCAAAATAACATCCGCAACTGTACGTTCACCAATGATTCCATACCAAGATTTCACAGAAACTTGCAAAGTAGCTATTACAGAATCTGGTTTGTGCTTAATAATATAATTGCTTAAATATAAAATTGGTAAAGTCTGTAATTTTTCCAGAATCAAATAGAGAATGTTTATTATCCTTCCAGTCCTTCCATTTCCGTCATAAAAGGGATGAATACTTTCAAATTGAAAGTGAATAATTGCCATTTTATTCAAAGGGTCGCAGTCTTGAATTGCTGAATCATTTATGTATCGTTCAAGATTTGCCATTAAATTGATTATCTCCTCATAATCTTGAGGCGGTGTGTAAATTGTCTCATCAGTTGCAGCATTTTTTAATGCAGTTCCTGGCAATTTTCTAAATCCAGCTTTCTTGTCTTCTAGTACCTCTTGAATTTGCAAAATACTCTTATTGGTCAGCAATCCTGTTTGAGTAATTAATTCAAATCCTTTTTTTAATGCTGAAATATAATTTTGAACCTCTTTGGCTTGAAGTGATTTAAACGCATCAAGGTTTAATTCTGATTTATACAAATCATCATGTGTCGTGATTATATTCTCAATCGCAGAACTGTCTTTTGCTTCTTGTCTTGTTTTCGTCAATGGGACACCCGAAAGCAATTTCTAACAATGCCGTACAATTCTTTTTGCTGATCATCCATACCTAGAAGCTGCTTATTCATTGATTTACCATCAGGTAATTGATATGTGGTTTGGTACATATTGTGGGTGAGTTCTGCAGCTTTTTTTACAGACAATAATGATTCCTGGGTATTTAGAGCTCTTTCTAGTTCCTTATAGATGGAATATGCTGCAAACGATATACAAATATGAGCTTCTATTCTTCTTCTTAACCTATGGTATATTGGTCGTATGCGTAAATCTGTTTTGTACATTCTGAAAGCTCGTTCTATATGCCATAATTCGCCATAGTTTTGAATAATTTCACTTCCAGATAGCTTTGTGTTTGTAATGTATCCTTTTAAGCCATCCCAATATTGATCCTGTTCTATTTTTGTGTAATCGACTTGAACATCAATCTTGCCTTCTAGCTTTAAAAATTTATTATAGCCTCTATTATTGATGCTTTCCTTAGTTAACTTACCTGACTTGATCTTCTTTTCCAAGCGTTTTAGTCCTCGTATTCTGTTATAGGCATCTTTTCTAGCTCGTTTATGGGAATAGCTAACAATAATTCGTTTAGTATCATCTTTTGTAATATCAATTAAGTCTCCATCTGCATAAAAACTTTCTATTATCTGGTTTTTTACTTCTGCTGTTTCATTCTTTATTCTTGCTCCAAGGATATATTCATAGCCCCTTTCTTCTAATGCACCAATGTTCTTTTTTGATAACAATCCACTGTCAGCTATGATTATCGGCTTTTCTAAGTTGAATTTTCTGCTAATATTTTCAAGAAATGGTATTAATGTATGACCTTCATAAGTATTGCCATCATATACATCGTAGCCTATTACATACCCTTGTTTGGCAACCAATAAACCCAAAAATATTTGTGGCTTTTGATGTTTTCCGTCTTTTGAAAAGCCTGTCTTTCGTAAATCATCCTCATCACTTGCTTCAAAGTATAATTGGGTCATATCGTAAAAAACAACATTTAAATCTCCTCCTAATACCTTCTGTGTGTGTTTAAATATGATTTGTTCTACTTTTC
>NZ_JABKBZ010000181.1:0-2081 GCF_013166635.1 Lentimicrobium sp. S6
AGTTATTCGATCAAGATTGGGTAGTGTACGCCAAACAAGCTTTTGGTGGACCAAAACAAGTGATCAATTATTTGGGAAGATATACCCACAGAACAGCTATCTCTAATGACAGAATACTTGCTGTTGATGATAAAAAGGTTGTATTCACTTGGACCGATTATAACAAAGACTATCAAAAACAAATATCATCCCCTAAAGGAGAAGACTTTTTACGCTTGTTTTGTCAACATATACTACCTCCTGGATTTACCAGAATAAGGCATTATGGCTTTTTATCAAGCGCTTCTAAACGAAAATCATTGGCCATTATTCGTAGTCATCTAGGGGTATCCTCTTCATCAGAAAGCACTATATTGACTTGGCAAGAGATTGCTTTTAAAAAAATGGGTATACAGCCCGGTATTTGTAAATGCTGTGGCGGTGAAATGCTCATTATTCAAACTTTTACCAATAAGTTTAGAAACAATCATCAAAGAGCTCCTCCGGAAAACACTAAACCTTTGAAAGTAAGTATAAGTATATCAACACAATAAAAGAATATGAGTCATCTTAATGGAAGAATTATGCATCAATCAATCAAAAAATCAGAAATAATCAGAATAACGGCCCTGCTAAAATCAAAAAACAGAAAAGCTCTTGAATACTTCTAAGATTTGCTAGAAAAAAATTGAAAAAAAAATAACTACACAAGAGCTGTGGAGATATCATTGCCCAAATTGATTCCACAATATAAAAGGTAGGCTTTACGGCTTCGTTGCCGGTTTACGTTCAACACACAGCACATATTCAGCCCCTCTTGGCCATAAGTAAATGCTTAGCTCCACGGCTTAGGGCTGAAAACGATGCTTAATTGTTGTAGGCAGTGTTTTATTAATTTTCTTCATTATTTTTCAGGTCACCCATTATTGTCTTTGCCTGAACATAGCCTTCTTCAACTGGCTCACCAAGTATTAGTCTTTCAATTTCGTAGGGTTGTGTTGCAAAGTCTTTATTTTTCTCCAACATCTCATCTACCAATGTCCGCCATTCGATGTACGCACTATCTTTCTTTTGAATTAAAACATCTTGGTAAATTGAAGCCCAAGTTCCCTGCATTCTTTCATCCCATCTGTTTTTTATTGTTGTATAAAACATTGCATTCACATTGTTAATGTTCATTTCTTGTTGAGTCTCGATAAGTTCTTTTCTCAAACCTCTTGCACACATTTCAGCTACATCAAATAATAATTGATAGACGACTAACTCTGTAGAATCCTCTGATAGAATGCAGGAGCAATTTTTGCAGAATATGGGTGCTAAATAAAGTTTATCGTTCCCTGTCCGTTTTTTAATCTTTCTTGACAGATGAGATTTCGGAATATCAACAATACCAAGAAGTTGGATGTTGGCAGACATTTTTAACCCATATTTTTCATTGTATTTAATACAGTCTGCATCTGATTCAGATTGAAAATGTGAGTAGTCAATTTCAGCATTTGGTTGCCAATATAAATTGTCTTTGTCTTCTGTTTCAACTTGATTTTGTGCAATAGCAGAAGATGCGGCAACAATGAATAGTATAAAAATGAATGTCTTAAAGTTCATATGTCTCAAGTCTTTATTTTCGAATCGGATGTTTTTTTTCACATTGCCTACAACGTGAAGCATATGCTTTGTGGCGGACTTTAAAAGACAAATCTTTCTGTCCACACAGATTTATATTTGAAACTAAAATACTCATTTTCATAACGTAACCCGCCATAAAGTATATGTATTGTTGAACTAAACCTCCCCAAAGGGAGGTAGCTTTCGATTTAAATTCGTATTGAATACGTATAAATCTCATGTTTAATAATTTAATAAAATTAAATCATGAGTAAAATTACTATTTATTCTGAAGCCTGCAACAAAGTTGATGGCTTTAGAGCTATGGGAGAAGAGTTCAAACGTAAACTTATTATTAATGGACGATCAAAGTCTACACACGAAAATTATTTACGCCAAATAGCTAAACTGGCACTTTATTACATGAAAAACCCGCTGCATATAGACATGGATGAGCTGGAAGAGTATCTGTATTACCTGATGCAAAAGGATACGGA
>NZ_JABKBZ010000182.1:0-2074 GCF_013166635.1 Lentimicrobium sp. S6
GTAGAACCTGCTCCCGTGGCCGACTTTAGAGCCGACTCGGTTTGCTTTGGTGAAGTCACCCACTTTGTGGATATGAGTTTTTCTAGTGGTCAGCCTATCAATAGCTGGTTTTGGGAGTTTGCTGATGGAAACACTTCTACCGATGCCAACCCCAATCACACCTACGCTGCTCCTGGTACCTACGATGTGATATTAGTTGTAGAAACCACAACAGGTTGCTCCCATGAAATCGTAAAAACAGTAAAAGTACATTATCTGCCTACTGCCAACTTCGAGTGGCAAGGTGGTTTGAGTTGTGAAGGAGATACCACTCGCTTTACCGACCTTTCTTCTTCCACCGGAAGCGGAATCATAGATACTTGGAACTGGAGTTTTGGTGATGGCAATACTTCTTCTGTTCAAAATCCAAACCACATGTTTGCTACCCCTGGTGATTATCCAGTGACGCTAACAGTGACCGATATCAATGGTTGTGAGAGCAGTCTCACGCAAGTGGTGGCGGTAAGTCAAGCTCCAGTAAGCACTTTTACTTTTGACAATATCAGCTGTGATAGTTTACAATTTACCTCTACTGCCTACGAACCCAATGGTCAAGACCTGATTGCTTGGTTCTGGGACTTTGGTGACCCTGCCAGTGGAGTGAATAATACTTCTACTGCTCAGCATCCTATACATAGATTTACCGATGAGGGTGTTTATACAGTGATGCATGTAGTGACCAATGAAGGACTCTGTAGCGATACTGCCTTTGTGGAAATCACCATTACCAAAGCCATAGCAGACTTTAGCTTTGAAGCAGCTTGCGCTGGACTTTCTACCAACTTTACTGATTTGAGTAACAGCACTAGCGACCCCATTGTGAGCTGGAGCTGGGATTTTGATGATGGTCAAACTAGTGATTTACAAAACCCAAGTCATGTGTATGATATAGGTGGATTATACTTGGTGAGCCTGACCGTAAGCACCGATGGTGGCTGCGTAAGCGAAAGAGCTTATAATGTAAGCGTGGGATATGGCCCAACAGCTGCATTTATCCATACGCCTACACAATGTACTTCTGATAGCATCTGGTTTACCGATGTGAGTACTTCTGATAACGATATTGTTAGCTGGAGCTGGCAATTTGGCGATGGCACCACTAGTGCTGCTCAACATCCTGCTCATCTTTACGCTCTTCCAGGGGAATACCTCGTGAAACTATACGTAACTGATAGCAATGGCTGTACCAATGAAGTGATAGAGAATTTAACAATAGCACCCTCCCCAACTGCCAACTTTAATTTCGATATCCCAAATTGTGATACGGCTTTCTTTAGCGACTTTAGCAATCCTAATGAAACCAATATTATTGCTTGGTATTGGAACTTCGATGACCCAGGGTCTGGAAGTAATAATGTGAGTTTTGTACAAAACCCAACGCATAAGTTTAGTCAGACGGGAGCTTATCATGTGAGCCTGACAGTGAGCAATGAGCAGCTTTGTTCCGATACCATTGTGAAGCAGGTGCTGTATACCACTCAGCCATTGCCTGACTTTAGCTTCGACACCGTTTGTTTTGGAGATACCACTCACTTCACCGATATCACTGCCACCGAGGCTCAAAGCATATTATTATGGGAATGGGACTTTGGAGACGGTACCACTTCTGCTCAACAAAACCCAAGTCATAGATATGCTGCGGATGGTGTTTATCAAGTGAAACTAAAAATATTAAATAACAGCTATTGTACCGATAGCATCATTAAGGATGTATTGGTACGTGAGCTTCCAATCATATCCTTTGCACCAGATAGTACTTGTATTAATCAAGAGGTGACTTTTGTGGACGAGAGCATTAGCGGTGGAGAGAGTATTATAGCTTGGTTCTGGGACTTTGGTGATGGTACAACAAGTACTGACGAGTCGCCATTGCACACTTTTACCGAAGCTGGAACTTATACCATCACTCACAGTGTGGAGAATAACTTTGGATGTACACAGGTGGCCACGGCTCCTTTCTATGTGAATCCTCTTCCTGTGATTGACTTTAGCTTTAATAATGCTTGTTTGGGTAGCGCGACTCAGTTTAACGACT
>NZ_JABKBZ010000183.1:0-2042 GCF_013166635.1 Lentimicrobium sp. S6
TATCCAAATGCCTTGGTGATGAGTTGCACGTCGTATATGCCTGGAGCAGTAAAAGCATGTGTAGGGTTTTGAGCCGTGCTAAAGTTAAAGGCGCCGCTAGTTGGGTCTCCAAAATCCCACCACCAATTGGTAACAAATCCTTGGCTGGTGCTGCTGGTATCCACAAACTGTACATCGCTACCAAAGCAGCTGTTCTCCCAATAGAAGCCTGCCACAGGGCGAGGATTTACGCTTAGGGTCATGGTGGTATCGTCGATACAGCCATTGCCATCAGTTACCGTTAAAGTCACATCAAAATCGCCCAAATGGCTAAAGAGATGCTCAGGATGTTGCAAAGTAGAATAGTTTTCTAAACCACTCATAGGGTCACCAAATTCCCAATTCCAGCTGATGATGGCCGGGCCACCATTTAGGGTGCTGATGTCTTGGAAACTCACTGTATCGTCTAGAGAGACTAGAGAATAGATGAAGTTTGCTGTTGGGCAGGGGCTGACTAATAGTACCTGCTCGTGAACTTCTTCGCAGCCATTTTTACTGGCCAATAACTGCACAGTATTTTCTCCTTGTTGAGTAAATATGTGATGGATATTCTGACCACTTTCTTGACTACCATCCTCAAAGGTCCAAGACCAAGTATCGGGGCTCAAAAGTGGAGCAATAACTCTACCGCTTAAACTGGCTGGCGTATTGGTGCACAATCCCCAATAGTCGATGCCTAGGCTAAACTCAGGTGTGATATATAAGCTTTGTTCTAGCGTGTCGCTGCACTGCCAATCGTCGATAATAATTAGACTAATTTCTTTATTCCCACCATTATTATAGGTATGACTGGGATTAATTTCTCCTGTCGTGATGCCATCGTCTAAGTCCCAATTATAGGAGAGTATGGTTCCTGGGGATTGGCTTTGGTTTTGGAATTGTATTTCATTTCCTTCGCACAGCGGCCATTGGGCTTGGAAATTGGCTTGCGGTAAATCTCTAAAATATAGATTTTGTGTTTCAGAACTTTGGCAGCCATGAGCATCTGTAACGGTGAGTTGCACCGGGTAATTCCCAGAGTTGTTATAAGTATGCGAAGGGTTACTAAGTGTGGATGAACTACCTTCACCAAAATCCCATTGCCAGTTGGTTAAGGATAGTCCATCTCCAGTGCTATTGTCGGTAAAAGCGATGGGGCTTTCTAAGCACTGACCAGTATAACTAAAATCACTGGTGGGCAGTTCTCGTATATCTATTTCCACTTCTTGACCAGCAGTACAGGTATCAATATTGCCAATTAGCTGATAGGTATAATTTCCTGCAGCGGTAAATGTTTGGGAAATATTTTGCTGGTCGATGCTGCTTCCATCATGAATATTCCAATGCCAATTGTCGAGGGTGATTCCTGTTGGAGTGGCCTCCCCAAGCAGTGTTCCGGTTTGGTCTATACAAAAATCAGGAGCTAAAATCTGCACATCGAAATTGGGATATACCCTCACATTGGGTTTGATGATTTCATCTTGACAACCATTCTCATCAGTAATCTGAAGCGTGATTTGATAGGTGCCAGGCGAAGGATAGATATAGATGAGTTCCTCTTGTGAACTGGTGCTTCCATTGTCGAAATCCCAGAAATAGTTTTGCAGGTTTTTCCCATTTCCATCGCTTAAATTACTGATGGTGACCACATCGCTTTTACAAGGATTGGTATAGGAAAACTGTGCGATGGGAAGACTGTCAACTATCACATTTTGTAGCAATGTGTCTTTACAATTGTGCTGACTGGTGACTATGAGTTCCACCTCTTGATTTCCATGAGAGGCAAAGTTAAAACTTGGATTTTCATCACTAAAACTTTGAGCTTCTATCTGCCATAAATAGGAAGTAAGATTATCTCCAAAGCCATCGCTGAGATTATCAAAAACGGTAGTGTTTCCAAAACAAACCATGGGCGCATCAAAGGCAGCTTGAGGTTTGGGATGTACCATTATGCTTTGCAAAGCAGTGTCTCTACAAGCTTGATTGCTCTCCACAATTAATTGAATATCATGACTTCCGTAATC
>NZ_JABKBZ010000184.1:0-2027 GCF_013166635.1 Lentimicrobium sp. S6
CCGAAGATGATCCAGACCCAAGTAACGATGAGGATGATGCCTTAACAACCCCAAATCCAATTTCAGATTTAGTTATCGTTAAGTCGGTAGATGAGGCAACACCAAATGTTGGAGATCAAGTAATCTTTACTCTTGAAGTGAGCAATAATGGACCAAGTGCAGCAACTGGCGTATCAGTTAGTGATCAGCTTCCCACTGGATATACTTATGTATCAGATAATGGATCTGGAGCTTATGCTACTGCCACAGGAATTTGGACCATAGGTAATTTAGCCGATGGAGCAGATACGAGTTTAGAAATCACTTGTACAGTTAATGCTACTGGAGATTATACAAACACAGCAACACTCACTGGAACCGAAGATGATCCAGACCCAAGTAACGATGAGGATGATGCCTTAACGACACCAAATCAAATCGCAGATTTAGCCTTAGAGAAATTGGTTAATGATGAAACTCCTCCAGTGGGTATGAATGTCAGTTTTACATTGAATCTAACTAATAATGGACCAAGTGATGCTACTGGTGTTGTTGTCTCTGATATTCTTCCGACAGGATATACCTTTGTTGGAACCAATACTCCGGGAGTTTATGATCCAATAACAGGAATCTGGAATATAGGAGATTTAAGTAATGGTAATACGGTTAGCCTTAATATATACTGTACTGTAAATCCAGAAGGGAATTATATAAATACAGCATCTGTTTCGGGTAATGAGGAGGATTCAAATCCAGATAATAATGAGGATGATGCAATGACTACTCCAATTCCAACCGCCGATCTGGCCATAGAAAAGCTTGTAAATAATACAACACCAAATGTTGGAGAGGAAGTCATCTTTACATTAAATGCGTACAATAATGGACCAAGTGATGCTTCAGGAGTTCAAGTTACCGATAACCTACCTACAGGCTATGCCTATGTGTCTGATGATGGAGAAGGAAGCTATTTTGTGAGTTCTGGACATTGGTTAATAGGTGATTTTGCAAATGGAGAAAGTAGAACTTTAAATATAACTTGCTTAGTAAATGGAATTGGAGATTATATTAATTCTACTAGGATTATTGGAATTGAAGAAGATTCAGATCTAAGTAATAATGTAGATGATGCTGTAACTACACCAATACCAATTGCAGATTTAGCCATTGAAAAACTGGTCAATAATATTACTCCAAACGTAGGTGGTAACGTTGTTTTTACATTGAATGTGATAAATAACGGACTAAGCGCAGCGACTGGTGTAGTTGTAACAGATATTCTCCCTTCAGGGTATATTTATGTTTCAGATAATGGTAATGGAGCTTTTGTTTCATCTACTGGAATTTGGACTATTGGTAATCTTGAAAATGGAGGACTCACCAGTTTAGAAATTACTTGTACTGTTAGTTCTTTTGGAAACTATACGAATTCAGTCTCAGTCACAGGAAACGAAGAAGACTCAGACTTAGAGAATAATGAGGATGACGTGAGTACGAATCCAAATGCAATAGCCGATTTAGCGATAGAGAAGCTGGTAAATAATGCTACTCCAAATGTAGGAGATGAAATCATCTTTACCCTTAATGTGACTAATGATGGTCCAAGCACAGCAACAGGAGTTGAAGTAATTGAGAACCTTCCAACAGGATATAGCTATATTTCAGATAATGGCGGTGGAGCTTATGTTTCAAGTACAGGAATTTGGACTATTGGAGAACTAAGCAATGGAGGAACAGCAATATTGAATATCACTTGTTTGGTGAATGCTACAGGAAATTATACCAATACTGCAACCGTTTCTGGAAATGAAGACGATTCAGACTTAGAAAGTAATGAGGATGATGTGAGTACGAATCCTACTGCAATAGCTGATTTAGCCATAGAGAAGCTGGTGAACAATTCTACGCCAAATGTAGGAGATGAAATCATCTTTACCCTTAATGTGACTAATGACGGTCCAAGCACAGCAACAGGAGTTGAAGTGATTGAAAACCTTCCAACAGGATATACCTATATTTCAGATAATGGTGGTGGAGCTTATGTTTCA
>NZ_JABKBZ010000185.1:0-1969 GCF_013166635.1 Lentimicrobium sp. S6
TCCGTATCCTTTTGCATCAGGTAATACAGATACTCTTCCAGCTCATCCATGTCTATATGCAGCGGGTTTTTCATGTAATAAAGTGCCAGTTTAGCTATTTGGCGTAAATAATTTTCGTGTGTAGACTTTGATCGTCCATTAATAATAAGTTTACGTTTGAACTCTTCTCCCATAGCTCTAAAGCCATCAACTTTGTTGCAGGCTTCAGAATAAATAGTAATTTTACTCATGATTTAATTTTATTAAATTATTAAACATGAGATTTATACGTATTCAATACGAATTTAAATCGAAAGCTACCTCCCTTTGGGGAGGTTTAGTTCAACAAAAAATATAGTGCATGCCGCATTTAGTGCTACTTAGTAAATGAAGTAGTAATAATTAAAGTACGGGAAACAAAGAATATTATTGAATAAAGTACGGCACGCACCATATTAAAACCGTTAGAGCAAATTTAATTAAATGATAGAAGTAAATAAGAAATATATAATTCTAACAGTTTGGATTTTGATTACTGTCTTGGGGTTTAGTCAAGAAAAATATAACCTGAAAACAATTATCCTTCTGCCAGAAAATGTAAAAATTGACAATCAGGCAAAAGAAAATATTGATTTTTATACTAAATATATTCTTTCACCTCAACGATTAAGGATAATTTCAAATGAAGATAGTTTAAAAGTAGAAATACTTAATAATAATTCATTAACTAAATTAGAAAAAGATAGATATATCAACCAAATAGAGTTTGCAAAATATTTAAACTTTGAAAATTCAATAATCCAAGATTATTCTAACACTTTACAAGAGTTAACGGAAATAGATTTGCCGAATAGTATTATTCTGACAGCAACAGAAAAATCGACTACAAAATTGGAAGAATTAATAATTCTTTCTGAAAAATATCATACTGATTTAATAATAAGTGTTGTTGGTTTGGATGTATCTGAATACAAAAATGGTTTACTTATTAAACCAAGATTTTCAGTATATACAAAATCAAACAATAGTGTTAAAATTATTAAACCATTCGTCGAATATGATAATTATAACAAAAAATATATCACAGTAAAAGAACGGACTTTAAATATATATTCAGACGATATTGATTATTTATCTCAATTGAATGATTTAATAAGAAAAGAATATGAAATAAACAAATTGCACAGTATTTTAGATATAAGAAATCAGAAAAGTATATTTTCTAAAAATATTAATAATGGGAAGAATAATCACAAAATCAAAGGAATTTTAGTTGACAACAATAAACTTGAAAATGGGAAATTCTATTCAGTGTTAGTTTCTAAAAATAGCAATGAATTTGTTGCATTTATAACAGGTAATGAAAAAATGAAAAGTTTAGGACATTTAATAATTGTAACAGGAAAGAAAAAAGATAACTCTGAATGGGATTTTAAATACAATGAAAAGATTGTTTTATTAAAGGAAGAACTGAATGATAATAATATTAAAGAATTGTTGTTTGAGAAATATAAGTCAAAATACTTTTTAGACAACTCAATTGATATAAATAATGAATTTTGGAATAGATTATAAACAAAAACTTGCTCTAACAATTAAGCATCGTTTTCAGCCCTAAGCCGTGGAGCTAAGCATTTACTTATGGCCAAGAGGGGCTGAATATGTGCTGTGTGTTGAACGTAAACCGGCAACGAAGCCGTAAAGCCTACCTTATATATTGTGGAATCAATTTGGGCAATGATATCTCCACAGCTCTTGTGTAGTTATTTTTTTTCAATTTTTTTCTAGCAAATCTTAGAAGTATTCAAGAGCTTTTCTGTTTTTTGATTTTAGCAGGGTCGTTATTCTGATTATTTCTGATTTTTTGATTGATTGATGCATAATTCTTCCATTAAGATGACTCATATTCTTTTATTGTGTTGATATACTTATACTTACTTTCAAAGGTTTAGTGTTTTCCGGAGGAGCTCTTTGATGATTGTTTCTAAAC
>NZ_JABKBZ010000186.1:0-1933 GCF_013166635.1 Lentimicrobium sp. S6
TAAAAAAGGCTATAATTTCAATCTACACTAAATATTATGCCTTGTGAAGCAAAACATCAATTCATATTTGCTACTCTTTAATCCGAACTCTTTATTCTGATTCTCCCCATAAAAATTAACATGAGCCCTTATTTGGGCATTACATAATGAATACCAGCATCAGGACCTAAAGGCAACCCGATTAATAACCAAGCTACCAATAATATAATCCAGATGAATAAGAAAGCCATAGAGTAGGGCAACATGGTTGCAATAATGGTTCCAATTCCAGCTTTTGGTTCATATTTCTGGAAGAAGGCAATGATTAAGGCGAAGAAGCTCATCATGGGAGAAATTACATTAGTCACACTATCACCAATTCTATAAACCACCTGCGATAATTCGGGAGAATAACCCATAATCATAAACATGGGAATAAAGATAGGTGCAAGAATAGCCCATTTGGCAGAGGCAGAGCCCATCACCATATTAATGGCCGCTGAAAGAAGTATAAATAATATCATAAGTGGTACAAGTCCAATATCTAGCGACATCAATAAACCCGCACCTTCTACTGCTACTATCATACCTAAATTACTCCACTTAAAATAAGCTACAAATTGAGCCGCAAAGAATACCAAAACCATATAGGTGGCCAAGGATCTCATACTGGCCGACATTCCATCAACCACATCTGCATCGTTTTTGAATTTTCCGGTGGCAATTCCATAAGCTAATCCAGCACCACCAGCTGATACGAATAACATTCCAACCACTCCTTTAATTAAAGGACTGCTTAAAACACCTCCATCTGCTCCTCTAAAGAATCCATCTTCAGGAATAATTCCTATTAAAGTTATGACGAGGATAGATAAAATGACAGCAGAGGCCCAGAGTAAACCTTTTTTCTCTTGTCTTGATAGTTTATCGAAGCTATCGCCAGATTGATCATGCCCTCCTTTATACGTTCCCAAACGAGGTTCTACCAATTTCTCGGTGACAAAAGTTCCTGCGAAAGCAATGATAAAAGTAGAGGCTACCATGAAATAATAATTCGCAGTTGGGTTTACTTCATAACTTGGATCTAGAATTTGAGCTGCCTCTTGCGAAAGACCTGCCAAAAGTGGATCGATGGTTCCAATAGCGATATTGGCACTAAAACCACCCGAAACTCCAGCAAAAGCTGCAGCCATCCCTGCAATGGGATGTCGACCAACCGCAATAAATACCACTCCCGCCAATGGTATGAGTAATACATATCCAACATCAGAAGCCATATTAGATAAGATACCTGCAAATACCATCACAAAGGTAAGTAAGTGTTTTGGTGAGTTGAGCACCATCAAGCGAATAATTGCATTGATCAAGCCACTATGCTCCGCAATTCCAATACCCAGCATGGCCACCAATACAATACCTAGAGGAGCGAAACCAGTGAAATTATCTACCATTTCGAGTAATATCCTATGAATTCCATCGTGAGACAATAGGTTAACGGGTTTAATGAGTTCGCCTGTTCCGGGATGTATGACCTCCCAACCCATAAAGTGCCCAATGGCGGAGAAGATTAAAGCGATAAGGGCGAAAAGAGCAAATAAGGTAGCCGGATGAGGAAGGGCATTACCTGCTTTTTCAGTATAATTCAACATCTTTTGAAAGAATCCAACTTTCGGCTTGCTTTGACTCATAGGAAATGATTAAAGTATTATACACTAAAGATTAAGAATCTGCAAACCTATGAAATTTTCCATGCTTAGAAAATTAGATAAGTGCTATTAGGTTTATTTTAACAGCTCATTCATTTTTAAATTTTTATATAGGGTTACCCATTTAGTTCACAAATAGTTGTATATGAGTATATTATTTTGTAAATTGTATTCAAATTCAGGAACGATGAGGATACTAAAAAACATTGATAGACAGACGTTTAAAGAAAGATTTACAACAAAAGAAG
>NZ_JABKBZ010000187.1:0-1906 GCF_013166635.1 Lentimicrobium sp. S6
TCAATTATATTAAAGTAGCTGAAGACATCACCGAGCGTAAACAAGCCGAGGACAACTTCAGACACTCCATCGATGAGTCGCCATTAGGTATCAGAATTGTAAACCAGAAAGGAAAAACCATCTATGTCAACAAAGCACTTTTGGATATTTATGAATTCTCTACTCCAGACGAATTTCATAAAACTAAAGTAATAGACCGATACACCGAGCAAAGCTATCAGAAACATCAGGAAAGAAAAACAATCAGGCAAACAGGTGGAGATGTTTATGATTACGAAAAAAGCATCCTGCGAAAAAATGGAGAAATCAGGCACCTGAGAGTGTGGCGAAAAGAAGTCATCTGGAATAGAGAAAAACATTTTCAGGTCATTAATCAGGACGTTACTGAACTAAAACTGCTTAACACCGATTTGATTCTGGCCAAAGAAAAAGCCGAAGAAAGCAACCGCTTAAAAACTGCTTTTCTGAATAATATGAGCCACGAAATACGCACACCACTAAACGGAATAACAGGCTTTATTGGAATTCTGCAAGATTCCGAAATTGATGATGAAGAGAAACAACAATTTTTCGACATTATAAATAGAAGCAGCGAAAGACTGATTGCCACGGTTACTGATATTATGGATATTTCGAGAATTGAAGCCGGGGAGGTTAAGGTTTCAAAATCGGAGGTATCGGTAAACGAGATTCTCGAAGAACAGTATAATTTTTTCTACCACCAGGCTCAATCAAAAGGACTTGAACTAATTTATAAACCAAGCCTTTCGGACAGTGAAGCACGCTTTGTTACCGACAAACACATACTGGAAGGAATACTTATCAACCTGATTAAAAACGCGATTAAATTTACCGATCAGGGAAAAATTACTTTTGCTTGCTCACTAAAAAAAGAGCAGGATATTGATGTCCTGGAATTTTATGTAAAAGACACGGGAATAGGAATTCCAGCAAACAGGACTGATGCTATTTTTAATCGTTTCGAACAAGCTGATATTGAAGATAGAAGAGCATTTGAAGGCTCGGGACTGGGGCTTGCCATTGCAAAGTCTTATGTTGAAATGCTGGGTGGTGACATCAGCGTAAAATCTAAAGAAGGAGAAGGTTCCACATTCACCTTTAGCATTCCTTACACTAAACAGTTTGTGAAAGAAAGCGATGCCAAAGAGAACACAAATAAAGAACCGCAAGTATCTTTAAGTAATTTATCGGTAATTATTGCTGAGGATGATGAAATTAGTGCAATGTTTTTTAACACCATCTTTAAAAACACTTTTAACAAAATCATTTACACAAAAACCGGACATGAAACCATTGATAAATGCCGGGAGAATCCTGAAACGGATCTCATACTCATGGACATCAAAATGCCCGGCATGAACGGCTATGATGCCACCCACGAAATTCGAAAATTTAACAGCGATGTAATCATCATTGCCCAAACAGCCTTTGGTTTATCGGGTGACAAGGAAAAAGCAATAGAAGCGGGATGCAACGATTATATTTCAAAACCAATTAATAAAGCTGAACTAAAGACATTAATACAAAAGTATTTCGGCAAATGAGATTTGAACCACAAAAGGATACAAATAAGAGGGACAAAAGCAATAATTCTCAACAATGGAAAAACTAGTCGCAACCGGATGCCTTGCTACGGGCTCAGGAGATGGATTTATTCGCTCGACGCCATTGGGTTCTTGTGTGGCGGTTGTTGCCTACGATATATCTACAAAAATTGGTGGAATGGCTCATGTAATGTTACCCGGTAAATCGCCAAAAGACAACAAAGAAGATGAAAACAAATATGCCGAAAACGCCATCACAAATTTATTGAGTGAATTGAGCAAACTGGGTTCATCAAAACAGAACATTGAAATTTGTCTTGTTGGTGGAGCAAATGTGTTGA
>NZ_JABKBZ010000188.1:0-1902 GCF_013166635.1 Lentimicrobium sp. S6
TTCTTTAGATTTAACAGAAGGAATCATCGCCAATCAATTTTAGATAAAATCATTCAGAGATGCGTAGAGCATAAACCGATTGCTTACGCTTCGATTAAATTACACGAGACTTAAATGGGTAACCCTAATAAATAGTTTCCCAATCTTTTGAAATATGATGCTGTAAATGGTTAATTAAACCTGTTTCACCCATTCTTCTTATGGCAATAAGCGTAGTGGATTGATGATTATTTATGTTGTTTTTCAAACTCTGAATCTCATCATCTCTATCGCAGAAGTATTCTGGACCATAATAAGTAGTTGTAGGAAAGGGTGTTGGTGATTTTTTGCTCATGATTTCATCCTTTTGAATACCAAAGATATGAAAAAATATATAACAAAATGTTAGTAACATTTTGTTACTAACATTTTGTTACTAGAATTGTAGTATATTTTGAATTAAAAGCGTTTGAAAAAGAAAGCTTTAAAAATAATAGCTATCTCATTATTATAAAGACAGCTCGCCTGCCTTGCTGCGAAAGTCAGGCAGGCTACACTTCGGAGTGACAATTGTTCACTGGTGGATTAGGAAGAAGAGGCTTGATTTTTTGCAATGGCAACAAATGCAATGAAGCGAAGAATCTTTTTTTTAAATGGAAATGGTATTGGACAGTATTGCTTTATAAACTATTTAAGCTTTTAAGAGCATGATTATAATCTTCTATCATTTCTTTAATAATTTCTGCAGAAGACATGATTTTATCAATACTAGAAGATACCTGACCAATTTCCAATTCTCCTTCCACTAAATCGCCTTCAAACATTCCTCTTTTGGCTCTTCCTTTGCCAAGTAGTGCTGTCAAATCTTCTTTTGTGGCATGATTGGCATAAGCTTTTTCAACTTGCTCAAAGAATTCGTTTTTCAGAAGTCTCACTGGGCCAATTTCTTTTAGACTTAACTTAGTGTCGCCATCTTTAGCATCTAATATCAATTGCTTAAAAGCATCGTGAGCAGAGCTTTCGGTACTGGCTGCAAAACGACTGCCCACTTGAACTCCATCAGCTCCCAAGGCCATGGCTGCTAACATGGCTTGTCCACTCCCAATACCTCCAGCTGCAATTAATGGGATATTCACCTTGGCTCTAATATTAGGGATTAATGCCATAGTGGTAGTCTCCTCATGGCCATTATGTCCACCCGCTTCAAATCCTTCAGCTACAATGGCATCTACACCAGACTCCACGCATTTTAATGCAAATTTCATATTAGCAATCACATGAACTACCGTAATGCCTTTTTCTTTTAATAGAGCAGTATATTTCTTTGGATTTCCGGCTGATGTGAAAACAATAGGAACTTTCTCCTCGATGATAATATTAATATGATCGTCAATTTGAGGATAGAGAAGTGGTAAGTTGACACCGAATGGTTTATCAGTAGCTTTCTTGGTTTTTCGGATATGTTCTCGCAGTATTTCAGGATACATACTTCCTGCGCCAATTAATCCTAATCCTCCAGCATAAGAAACGGCAGATGCTAATTCCCAACCACTGCACCAAACCATTCCACCTTGAATGATGGGGTATTTTATATTGAAAAGTTTTGTGATTTTATTTGTCATGAATGTATTTTTTGCAAAGATAGAAAATGACAATTATTAGATGATGGGTATTTCTACTTATTATAGCATTGTATATTTGAGGAATGAAAATTCTACTTATGAGTCAAAAAATGACTTTTAATTTTTATCTTAGCGCAACCAATGGAATATTTGCTATCTATGTCGATAATCTAATAACCTGAGTTCGGTTTTTAACTATCTGAAATTCAGTTGTTAATGGTGATATTTTTGACCATAAAATTAGGAGATTTCATGAGTATTTATTATCTTTGTGACTGATAATCAAACAATTAACAATAAA
>NZ_JABKBZ010000189.1:0-1865 GCF_013166635.1 Lentimicrobium sp. S6
TTCCCACGACTGAAACCAAGTCAAAGTCGTTTTGTTATTCACACGCTTTGCCTTTTTTAAAAATCAAGATAGGCAGGACTTAAAAGGCCTGCGTCTGGAACCGAGCAACTTCATCTTTCAACTCATTCATTCTTATTGGCTAAAAATGCCCGAATTCGTTTTCGTTTCCTTAATTAAAGAAAGAACTTTTTTCCCTACCAAATGCTTTGTCCTTTGAATTTAAATGCTTGGTAACGGCTACGTATATGAAACGTAAGGGATTTGAAAAACATTACTATCAAGTTTGCACGGAGCCAAATTTGCGTTTTGACACAAATTTAAGACATTTAACAAACTCGTCAAATCGCAGATTTGGCGGACTTGATTAAACGGACAAATGCTCCGAAAACCGCTGTAGCCCTTATGTTTTATATACTTTGTTACCATGCGTTATTCCTCTTTTTCACTATTATATCTATCATAATCAGCTGAATAATAATTTCCATTCGGAGCTAAACTATCAGTCGGCAAATCATAATTTATCAATTGCCAATCATCAGATGAAATTACAATCTGGAATCTTTCATTCTCAAACTGTCCGATTGCATTTAAACCTCTTTGAGAAGCATTTCTTACAGTCAGTCCTTTAGGTAACGTGAATAATAAAGAATCACCCATAAAGTGACCAATTGTAATATCTTTTTCAAGTCGTCCTAATTTGTATGAAGGGTCATTTAAACTACATAATCCCCAGCCAATCAGAAAAACGATGTTAAGCGTAATTGATATAATAAGAATCCATTTTTTCATAATCAGTTTTTAAATACGGTAATCAATTGGTCTGAATCAAACATTGATGCAGGAGAAATCACCAATTCATCTTTCGGAATATTATCTCCATATCTTTCCTTTAATTTCTGTTTTACAGTTTTATCAGTCAGGTTGAAATCACCTAGATTTTCAAGTTTTCCAATTTCAAGTCCAACTGCTTCTTTATAAATCTTCCAGACTAATTCAGAGCAATAAATCCTTGAATCAGACCATTCAAAATACAAATCATAGTCTTTCCCTGAGTATTTTTCGCCAACCTGTTTCATTTTTGTTAAAGTCTCAGGAGTCAGTAAGTTTTGGGAATTTTTAATCCGCTTTACAACATAATGTTCGTTTTCTCCTCTCTTAATCCAGTCAGCTAAAGGAGTTAATTTCACAGGTTGAATGGCTTCATAAACGAAAAAATCATTTCCTTGCTTATAAACAATCCCCATGTGACTATATTTTGAACCAGTCGCAATCTGAATCGCTTTACTTTGTCCTGAAGTCGAAGTCTGGAAAATAATATCTCCATTTTGAAATTCAGTCGATTCTGTTTTTGAATGACACGAAATCAAAATAATCAAGCTTAATAATATGTAGTACGTTTTCTTCATCTTAATGCATGGTAACGGTCTTGTATATGAAATGTAGCGGATTTTCAGCACTAACTTTTCGAATTGTAACCGAATTTTAATTAGTTGAATATCTTTTGTTTAAGCACTGAAACCGCTATTTTTTATATACGTTGTTGAACTAAACCTCCCCAAAGGGAGGTAGCTTTCGATTTAAATTCGTATTGAATACGTATAAATCTCATGTTTAATAATTTAATAAAATTAAATCATGAGTAAAATTACTATTTATTCTGAAGCCTGCAACAAAGTTGATGGCTTTAGAGCTATGGGAGAAGAGTTCAAACGTAAACTTATTATTAATGGACGATCAAAGTCTACACACGAAAATTATTTACGCCAAATAGCTAAACTGGCACTTTATTACATGAAAAACCCGCTGCATATAGACATGGATGAGCTGGAAGAGTATCTGTATTACCTGATGCAAAAGGATACGGA
>NZ_JABKBZ010000018.1:0-76533 GCF_013166635.1 Lentimicrobium sp. S6
TAAATCACAAATACTATCTGCTAATGTAGGTTCCTTACGTATTTTCATACCATAAAAATACAACTTATTTATCTGATATACAATTATATAAGGTGATTTATTTTGTTAATTACCATGCAACGGTCTTAAATCATTAAAAAATAGAGCTTAAACTATAGTTTGATAAACTTTTCTGAATAGATAAATTGATCAGAACTCAGCTTTATAAAATACAAGCCAATGGATAAATCGTGTATATCTATTCTACCATCTTCCATATCTTGAAATTCAAGAACCACTTCTCCTTTGATATTATAAATAGATATAGAATCGATTTGTTTGAGGTCGATAAATAGCAAATCTTTCGCTGGATTAGGAGATAGCAATAGTTTTTTTGAGGATGCTAATTCAGAAATATCATTTGCAAAATCGGAGAATAGCCAAAGGTAAGCCTCCTCAAATTCTGAGCGCCAAAAGGCCTCATTATGACCTTGATTTGACACCACTTTTGAGACTAATTTAGATTCACTAAAACCATAACTGATCAGATTATCGTGCATGGTCTCCATATCATTGACCATACTCGCTCCTTCTAACGCTCCAACCAATTGAAAAATCCTTTGGTTTTGAGGATTGGCATTTTCCGCAGTGAATGTCCAAACACTATCCGAATACCAATAGCTGGGACTAAACAAACCCGCTTTAGTGAAAACATCAGAATGCTCAAAAACTCCAAACTGAGAAATCAATCCTCCTAAGGAGCTTCCCATAATTCCTGTACTTTCTTTATTTGGTAGGGTCCGGTAATTTTCATCCACATAAGGCTTTAAGGTTTCTACAACGAACTCCATATATTCTCGTCCTTCCCCACCACCATATTGACTGTTTACCCAAGCAGAGTATTCATCTAATCGATGGCCTCCTCCATTATCTATTCCAATAACAATAGGCACTTGATAACCTTGACTCGCCAATTCATTTAAAGTCTCATCCACTTCCCATTCTCCGCTAAAAGAAGTAAAGCTATCGAATAGATTTTGTCCATCATGCATATATAATACTGGATATCTCATCTGACTTTCTTCATAACCTGGAGGAAGGTAAAGCCAAACTCTTCTGTTTCTATCTAGTTGGGGCATATAAAAATCCTCTGATAATATGCTTACATTTTCTGTAGCTGTAGAACCTCCTCCTCCACTTCCGCCATCGGCCCAAGTGGCAATTTGAAAGCTGATGGTTTCATTATTTCCATAGGTAAACTGACGATTTCCCATTTCTTGGCCATTTTCATCTTTCTCTACTGTTCCCCAATCGCCACGGGTAAATTTAAATTCTAGTAATGTTCCTTCTGATTGTTCTTCTAATATAATTTGAAATTTCCCATCAGCATTCTTCTCTAGTTTGAAGTTTTCATCTCCAGGGTTCCAGCCATTCATATTTCCAGCAATATAAATAAAATCCTGCTCTGGGGTATTATCAGGTATAGTCTCTATAACGAATGTGACTTGAGCTATGGAGACCAAGGAAATCCCAAGCAACCATAGAGTAAATATTTTTTTTTTCATACTTTAAGTCTATATTATATCAGTATTTAAAAAGCTTAATTAACATTATATTCATGATACAATCTCAACCACAAGGCATATGGTAAATCCCATGACCAAAATGTAGAATTCACTTCTGCAGTTATATCATTATGATGCATTAAGAGCGGGAACTCAGTAAAATATTTAAAATCTTCTTTAGCTAAAGCAATGAGCATTTCTAATGCCTTTTCTTTAGCCTTTTCGTTTTTTTCGTTTAAAGATAATTCCCGAATTAATTTTGCCATCTCAGAATAATAAACCTGAGATTTGATACTTTTGATTTTATCAGTAGATTTACTTTTAATCCCACAATCACAATTATCCATATCAATTTGTCCAATATAAAATAGCCATGGAGCCCTGTTGTTAAATACCCAATAATCAGAATTATTAACAATCTTATTCGATTTTATACTTAAACATAATTCTTTTGCCTCAGCAGGAGCAAATTTATATAAAAACAAATAAGCATGAATATTTGATATTAGATCCAACGGATTATTTTTCTCACCAACCTCTGGAAAGCCTTTTAGTCCATCTTTTCGAAACCAAGTATAATACAATCCATTCTCACTTTTATATTGTTTTAATGTGTCTAAGACTGATTGTATTAAAGAAGAATCGACATCAAAGCAAGTCCACCAAAACAAACTCGTAACATCCAAATCCTCAGGCAGATTCACATATCTTTTATAATACTTCAAAAGACCACTCTTACTATCCACCTGTGGCTTCACATATTGATACACATTTGAAATTAACGATGATACATCAAATTCATTAGAGAGAGGCTTAATCAAATTTGAAATTAGCATTCCAGTATATACCTCTAATTCATGACATAGGTTTCTGGGTATTGTATCAAAATTATAATCCTCCCTCCAGGTCCCGCATTTTAGCTGGCTTTATTGGAGTTTTTCAAATGCTTTATCGGCTAGATTTCCTAACTTATTTTGAGCATTCAATTTAGAACAGAATACAAATAACATACTAAATAGTAATGTTAAAAATGCGATTTTTCTTGCCAAATCTTTCATAATAAAGTTTTAAGTAATACTTCGAAAATCATATAAGAGCCGAAAATTAAATAAATGAATCGATATAAAGCTCTTAGTTTAGATACAACTTTAAAACCTAAATAATAACTCCTTATGTACACAATAATTGCAATAATAACAATTGCAGTGACTGTATTAGCCCAGATCAACATTGATAAATCAAGATTATCAATCAAGAAGTACAACATCGAATGTCCAAAGGTAAAAAATATTAATGCTGCATTTAAACTTGTTTTTTTTCCAAGTATTACAACATTAGTTCCAACACCGTTTATTCTATCTCCTTCATTATCCTGCAATTCCTGAATTAAATGCCCCCCTGCCAAAAAGAACCCTATGATAAACCCTATAAATATAGATAAACTTGAGATATCTCCAAAAATAGAAACGCCTAATTGAAAAGAAAACACACCTCCTAAAATATGTAGAAATGAAGAATATGTTGGTATTCCTTTTCCATGGTAACTCTGCCAAGAAGCAGAATATAAAAAACTTAATATTACCAAAACGATTCCAACAAACACAGAAGTGTAGGATAAGAAACTCAAAAAAACGAAAGCTCCAAAACCTGAAATGACGGATAATATCAATATGGCCTTTCGTGAAACCATATCAGCTCTAGACCTTTTGTTTTGATCTTTTAAATCTCTAGGATAATCAAACCAATCATTAATAGCGAACACGTGTACCGCAAGCAAGTATACGGCTACGATTGAAAACGCCAACTTAAATAGATTAACCTCCAAACCAACTTCTGATAAAAAAAACAATAAACCATCAATAGGAGAGGCTGCAAATACAGCGGAATCGATAAACCTTATTATTTTTATAACTTGAATAAACATAATTATCAAACATTCCTTATAAATTTGGTCAAGGGCCATCGATAGTTCATATGACTGTGTCAGCATTCCAGTTTTTCGAGCCACTCCAAAGTAAGCTTTCTAACCCAAATTCCAAACATTTTCAAGGGAATTTAATTGTTTATAATCACATACTAATGCTAAAAAATATTCTTTTTCCATTTACTATATCAAAAGCGTCAAACCTTTATTCATATATTTACCAAAATAATAATGCGAATGGACTATTTAGACCTCATCATAAATTTCACCCCCACTGGTATGATTCCTACCAAACAAAGCAATAGGAATGCCCCAATTTCAATTACGGAAATTATTGAAGATACACACCGAGCCTATGAGATTGGAATTAGCATGGTTCACATACATGCTCGCGAATACATATCAGGTGAACCTAGTTTTAAAAGTGAAATCTATGCTAAAATTATTGAAGGAATAAGAAAAATAAGTCCTGAACTAATTATATGCGCTTCTTTGAGTGGAAGAAATCATAAAGCTTTTGAACAAAGAGCTGAAGTTTTATCCTTAGATGGGAATTTAAAACCAGACATGGGAAGTTTAACATTAAGCTCCTTAAATTTTAGCCAAACAGAAAGCATGAATTCTCCGGAAATGATTCAAAATCTCGCGTTGGAAATGCAGAAAAAGAAAATACTTCCTGAACTTGAAGCCTTTGATTTGGGTATGGTTAACTACGCCAAATATTTAGAGCAAAAAGGACTTTTAGGGAATGCTCATTATTTTAATATCATATTAGGAAATATTGCAGGTGCGCAATCAGATTTATTGCATTCAGGCCTATTGATTAATAGCCTACCAAAGCATTCATTATGGAGTTTGGGAGGAATTGGGAATACACAATTACCCATGAATGCGCTTTCTATAGCTATGGGAGGAGGAGTTAGAGTTGGATTAGAGGATAACAATTGGTTTGATTGTGATAAGAAGACTTTAGCCACAAATATAGATTTATTGTCACGAATTCATTCTTTGGCAAAAATCCATCAAAGGAAGTTAATGACTTCTAAAAAACTTAGAGAATTATTAAATTTGGAAAGAGGATTTGGAGCTTACGGGCTTCAATCTTAAGAAAACAAAGAAGCAATGAGAATGATTAGAAATCTAATACTTAGGGCTAGACACAAAAAAGTCAAATTTTACAATATTAGTCTTACTGAAATACAAGATGATGTGGAGATTGGGGAAGGTAGTAGAATAGGATCCTTCACCTTAATTCAATCAGGGGCTAAAATTGGGAAAAACTGTACGATTGGTTCTTTTTGTAATATTTGTGGGGATGTGGAAATAGGTGATAATGTCTCTATTCAAACAGGATGCCATATTACTAGAGGAGTCAAAATAGATTCTGATACTTTCATAGGCCCTGGAGTGGTGACAATGAATGATAAGTATATGAATGATATTATTAGTCCACCAAGTATTGGTAGTCATACGAGAGTTGGAGGCGGAAGCTGTATCTTACCTGATTTACATATTGGAAAGAATGTTTTAATAGGCTCGGGATGTGTAGTTACCAAAAGCATTGCTGATGGTGAAAGAGTTTATGGCAATCCTGCTAAATCAGCCATTAAAAAAGCAAATAACTAGCACAAACAATACTGAAGTATTTTTTTACTTTACTTTCAGCAAATCATAAACAACACGAAACGGAAAAGTAAGGCCAAGCCCAATACGGTATGACCAGGATTTACTGATAGCCTCAATCCTGTCCTCTTTATTTTTTATTATTGCTAATCGATACTCCAGCAATTGGGCTTGTGTTCTAATTTCACTTCTAAGTTTCTTAAGTTCTGCGACCGAACTGATTCTTACTAATTCTTCTCTATGCAACTCCTTTAACTGATTAACCTTCTGTTCAAAAAGCGTAATTCTCAAACTTTTGTATTCTCTAATTACCCTAGCATCCTCCATTTTTTCAAAGTCAGATAGTGGTTCCGAAGATTCGATTACAGATTGATACATAGGAATCAAGGCATCCATAAACTGAGTAACTGATGCATCATTACGAATTTTCTCAGAAAGAACTTTATTCTCCTCTACATTATACTTTCTTATTTCCTCTCTAAGCAAATGAACATCATTCTGCTTCGTCATCGTTTTCATGCCAAAGTTCAGTCGCCTACATTGATCATAATTCTCACTAGTAACCATGCCGCCTAGTCCTCGGAAATCACTAATAATAACAGCAGCTCCACTTGACAAAGCTTCGATTGCTGCTTTTGCTTTTGCAAAAATAAGGTCATAATTATTCAATACCATCTCAGGATTAGAAAGAGATTCACCCAAGCCTGAGCCAATACCATCAAGCTCTATTCCTTCTGCTAAACATGCTTCTTGAATATTCCTGAAATGATTATCACTTGTAGCATAATTACTAAAAACCAGTGCTCTTAATGGTTTCTTCTTAAACTGGATCCTTCTTTTAAAACGATCAGTATCAACCCAATTATACAAAACTCCTGTCTTTTCCTTTTCAATTCTATTGTCAATCAATAGCCTATCTAGGCAATTATAATCTACGGCCATATATTTTCGTATTCCAAAATATCTAGGTGGGTGATCAACTAGGTGGATTCTATCGTGCTGGAAATAAACCACAGGAACATCTGGAAATCGACAAATGGCCTCCATTGTTGATATATAGTGATGAGCATGAATAAGATCTGGCTTAATCAACAATTTATCTATATCATCAACCACATTTATGCCCGCATTTCTAATGGCCTTAGACGTCTCACCTATAACTGGTGAAAAAACTTCAACATCAACCCCTCGATCCAATAAATTAATTGCTAAATCTCGAATATATACTTCTGTCCCAGTTAGATTTGCAAGCCAAATATTTACTAATAAGATATTCATATGCTGATTTTAAGGGAAATTTCCGATGTAAATACTGTATTGTGGATAATTAGGGTATGCAAAACTAAATCCAACACAAATTTACACTAATAAATCTAGGTAATTATAGAAGATTCATTTAAAAATTCTTGAAATAAATAGACTATAAGATTATCATTATTGAGTTTAGGCCGAACAGGTTTTTGTAAAATCTTTATTAAAAGGTATATTTTTATACAAATCTATAAAACAAAATAGTTATAGTATTTTTTCAAAAAAAGTATTAATATTGTTTATAAATAATGGAATACCATTCTATTTATACATAGCAAAAGAAACATGACTACCTAAACTCAATCAATGTCAAAAAGAAAAAAGCGAGCATCGAATATAGATTTTTTCAAAAAACACATTACACCATTAATGATTTCCATTATTGCTGTTTTAGGTTTTCTCATATATTCCAACACTTATCATGCTACGTTTCATTTCGACGACTTCTTTTTTATAAAAAATAATGATACCATTAAGAAACTATCTACCTTTTTAAGTTTAGATTATTGGTCAAACATCTATCAAAGGCCTCTTTCATCCTTTACTTTTGCCATAAATTATTGGCTCCATGACTTTTCCCTCTTTGGCTATCATTTCGTAAATATAGTAATGCATATATTAACTTCTATTTCAGTATATTTTCTTAGCATACTTCTTCTTCAAAATACAAAACAGTTTTCCAATCAAAACCAATCTATATCAAGGGCTATCGCTCTGTTTACCGCTCTTCTTTTCCTGAGCCATCCTATTCAAACACAGAGTGTCAATTACATTGTACAGAGAATGACTTTGATGGCTGGTCTGTTTTTCATTTTGGCATGCATCAGTTATTTCAAAGCCAGAATCCATTATTTCCACGGTGGAATTAAAAAGAGTTGGCCATACTATTTACTAACACTCATACTCTTTTATGCTTCTAGTTTTTCAAAGCAAAATGGTTTTGTTCTTCCTCTCTTATTATTATTAATGGAAATTGTTTTCATTAGAAAGCCCAACGGAGAGATGGCAAAAAAAACTATTTATAGTCTATCAGCACTCTATACCATTATTGGACTTGTAGTTTTAACTATAGATATTCTACCACAAGAAACCAATGATATTACAAGGTTTGAATATTTGGCCACACAAACCAAGGTGGTTTTTAATTACATCTACCTATTAATTCTACCTATCAATCAAAATTTCGACCCCTATATCATCGTTTCAAATAGTTTCTTGGGAACTTACGAATTAATTGCTACTATAGGACATTTAGGAATTATGACTTTAGGAATTCTTGTTTTCAAGAAAAACAAGCTCATCACTTTTGGTATATTTTGGTTTTACATTACACTTTTGGTGGAATCTTCTATTATTCCCATTAGGGATGTAATGTTTGAACACAGACTTTATCTACCTTCTTTTGGATATTATTTTATTTTCACCACCTTATTATTTCCATTATCTCTTCAGAAAACCTCTAAAACTAATACCATTTTAATATTTTCAACCATCATCTTAATCTTTAGTATGATGAGCTACAATAGGAACAAGGTTTGGCAAAACGAATTTTCTTTATGGTATGATGTCACAACCAATCCTCCCGTTAAGTCGAGGCCCTATAGATATTTGGGAGTAGAATACATTAGAATGCAAAAATATAATGAAGCTTTAAACGCACTTGATGAAGCTCTAAAAAGAGATCCAAGTCGTTGGCAAGAACACAATAATAAATCTACTATTTACCAAATCAAGAAAAACTACCCTGCTGCCATTAAGGAGTTGAATATTTGTATAGATATTGAACCCAATAAGGAAGAATTTTACATTGATCGTGCTTCATTATATCTTAAAATTAACAAATCAGACGAGTGTAAATCTGATTTACAGAGAGCAGTGTCAATCAACCCTAAAAATGTAAAAGCCCATTTTAATCTGGCCGTCTATTATCTGAATAAAGAAAAATACAGGAAAGCCTTTAAACATTTAAGTAAAGTGATAGCCCTTGACCCAAATCATATTGACGCTTATAACAATAGAGGAATCGCCATGCTAAATCTAGAAAAAAACACAAAAGCTATTTCTGATTTTTCAAAAGTAATTGAATTAGACCCTAGTAGAGTAAGTGCCTATAAAAACCGAGCAAAAGCTTACTTCATTCTTGAACAATATGGAAAAGCATCAAAGGATTACAGCAGTTTGATTTTCATTGACAGAAAAGATGGGAACGCATATATGAATAGAGCAACTTGTTATATTAAACTTAAAGACTTTAAATCGGCCTTTTTGGATCTTCAAAACGCAAAAAAACATGGTCAACAAATTTCGACAAAACTATATAACGAGGTAGAAGCATACAGTAAACAACAAAAATAATATATCGCAATCAAACAATAATCCATTCAATATTGAAGAATAAAAACAAGGTATTGATCATTATCCCAGCTTATAATGAAGCAGACAATATTGTTGGGGTTATCAATTCTATTTGGAATTTGGTTCCCGAATATGATATTGTGGTCATAGATGACGGCTCAAGTGATAATACTGCTTCTTTAGCTAAAGCTACTCAAAAAGCATTCGTAATATCTCTACCTTATAATATAGGAATTGGGGGGAGTGTACAAACAGGGTTTAAATTTGCTGAGAAACATGATTTTCAATATGCCATTCAATTCGATGGAGATGGACAACATCTAGTAGAAGAAATAGATAAAATACTGGATCCTGTAATAAATAGAGAATGCGACTGTGTCATTGGATCACGTTTTGTTCAAAACACCGAGAACTATAAGCCTGATTTTTTTCGAAAATTAGGAATATATATTTTGCGCTTTTTCAGTTATCTATATATGGGCCAAATAATTACCGATCAAACCTCAGGATTTAGAGCTTATAATGAAAAATGTATAGGATTATTAGCCGCCTATTATCCTAAAGATTATCCAGAACCTGAGCTTATTATTTTATTAGGAAGAAACAGATTAAAGATTAATGAAATACATACCCAAATGCGTGAACGACAAGGAGGAGTTTCCTCGATTCCAGTTTGGAAAGGCCCATATTATATCATTAAAGTTCTTGTGGCCATGTCGATGGCACGACTGAGAAAAAAAGAGATTGACCATAAGTAAAAACTAAGTCATGGATAAAATTCAAATCATTACAATAACAGGAAGTATTGCTTTAATTATTTTCATCATTTCGTTAATCAGAAATAGAAAACTCAAAGAAGAATATTCATTATTATGGTTGTTCTTTTCCTTTCTATTTTTAGCATTATCCATTTGGAAAGATGCATTGGATTGGTTTGCTGCAAAAATTGGAATATCTTATGCTCCTGCTGCACTATTCCTAATTTTGATCATGAGTATTTTTATTATGATGATAGAATTCTCTTTAATTATTTCGAAACAAAGCGAATGGATAAAGCAATCGGCACAAGATATTGGATTGATGAAGTCAGAAATTGAAAAACTGGAAGTAAAACAAAAAAAACTTGAAGAAGAGTTGAATAAAAAACCTAGAGCTTAATAACTCTACATTAATCTCTCATAAAACTCAAGATATTCTTGCACACTATTTTCCAATAAAAACAGACGTCGATCTTTATAAGTATATTTCTTCTGATAAGCTAGTTCTAAAGCCTCTAACAAACCTTGCTCGTTATGACTCCTCATCTCAATAAACCTTGTACTTACGGTCTCCTTTAAAGCTCCTTTTGCTGAAGTAATTACCGGTACATTAAGCATATTAGCCTCCACTGCAGCAAAACAAAAACCTTCACTATAGGAAGGAATCAATACACAACTGGAAGCAGAAACTTCCTTTTTAAGCTCCTCAAAACTTAAATGATGATATAGAGATAGCTGAGAACCTATATCTTTAAGCACATGGAGAATCTTAAGATAAAATGCTTTTGGTGTCTTAGGTATAATGAGTTTGAATTTAGCTTCTGGATGGTTATGAAGAAATTTCTGAGCTGATGGAATCATTAAATCTAATCCTTTAGATACGCCCAGTCGACCAAAGTAGGTAAAAGTAAAATCATTGGGTTCAATCTTCTCTTTCTGTTGATAATGTTCTGGACATATTCCATTATAAATCCTTATGATTTTTTCTGGAGATATATTTGCTTTGACCAATTCACCTTTTGTAAATTCAGAAACAGCAATATAATGATTGAATTTCAATTGCAGAATAAACCATTCATAAAAGGAAAAGAGTTTCTTTTGCAAAGCACTTAAGTAGGGTAATTCATTCCAAAGGTCTCCCCATACTTCATGAAAAGTAATAATGGACTTCTTTCTCTGGATTTTGGCTACCAACCAAGCTGGGAAAGCGGCATTATATGAAGTAGTATGAATGATATCATAGGACTTAGCAATGGCTAGAATTCTAAAAATACTAAAAAAAGTGAACAGGAAACGATTCGACAGGTTAAGCCTTGTGATCTTAACGCCATTTAGCATTTCGTCAATAGCAAGATTCTTATCAAATCGAGAGGTGACCACTTGAATATCATGACCCTCTTTGGCCAAGCTTTCACAAAGCTCCTTAAAAAGCTTTTCCACTCCACCAATATTGGGATAATAATACTCAAGGACAAATAGTATCTTCATGGATTCACTCCTTCTAATTTTTCTATGGCCAATAAAAAATCCTCAGCATACCTATCCCAAGAAAACTTCGCAGCCTGTATGATTCCCAATTGAATTAATTCTTCTCGCTTTGATTCATCATTATTTATCAAGCTCATTCTTTCTGCCAAGTCATTTGCATTTAAGCTGTTAAAATACAAAGCCCCTCTACCTCCCACTTCTGGTAAGCTGGAATTATTTGCTGCAATACATGCAGCTCCACATGACATAGCCTCTAATAATGGCAAACCAAAACCTTCATATAAGCTAGGATAAACAAATGCTCTGGATTGCGAATAAAGGGCAGGCATTTCTTCTCGTTCCACAAACCCTGTACAAATGATATCTCTTTTATTTGCGTGATTGGCTATAGCTTTGTCGAACTTTTCATTCATCCAACCTCCTCCGCCTATTATAACTAATTTATTATTAGAAGATTTGCTTTTCCTATATATGGCATAAGCTTCTAGTAAGGTCAACAAATTTTTTCGTGGCTCTAGAGTCCCAACATTTAGAATATAGGGAGCATCGATTTTGTACTTTTGTAAAACGTCTTGGTTTTGTGAAGGTTTGAAAAAAGTCTCTTTACCCAATAATATTGTCTTGGTTTTCCTTTTGCTATTCTCGCAATATCGGTTTACATCTCTAGTAGTATGCCTTGAATTGGTTATAATTAAATCTGCTCTTTTTAAAATACCTGGAAGAAATAATTTCTGGAGGAATCTGCTCAAGAAAGGGTGATAATGTGGAAATAGAATGGGTGTCAAATCATGAATAATTGTGATTCTTTTTATTCGTTTCTTTAGGTTAAACGGGCCAAAATGAGCTGGTTCAACAACCACATCAGGATTTAGCTTGTTTAAATATCGAGGTAAGGTGATAAACTGGCGAATGGGATCGTTGGACAAGAACCTAATGAAATTTGGGAAGGTAACTGCCGGAATATCTCCATCAATAAACTTAGAATGTATGGTTACAAAAGTAATCCTATATTTTGTATTGTGTTTATAAATATGACGTGCAACCTGCAGGGTATACTGAAATATTCCAGCAGTTTGCTTATCGATAGGATCACAAATAAATACAATATGCATAGGTTTTATTTTTCGAAATATGACTTTTGTCCCTTGATGATAAATTTATAAAAACTTTGAATATCTCGTTTTAAAAAGAATTCTTGTTTTCGTAGCAGTTTTCTCCAATTTATCCTCCTCAGCTTTTCCGATTCCTTTCTGGCCTTCATGACACGTTTCCAATCTTTAAATAAGATAATATATAGGGCATGATATTGAACTTTCAGATACTTAGGCCGCCAAAAAACAATATCAACAATAGTGATAAGAATAAACCTCAATATAAAAGGAAGAAAATATATAGCTATAATCTGCCAATGAACTAGTTTCAGATAAGTATAAAAAATATTGGTTTGTACTTTGAGGGTATAATTATAGTTAAATACTTTTTTTATGGATTGTCCCATTTTATGGAACACTATAAACTCTGGATTAAAAATACTTTTATAACCAGCAACAACTGCTCGTAATCCTAGTTCCGCATCCTCATAACCGGTCTCAAAATACTCATCAAAAACTCCAATATCTTGCAGCATTGTTACTGAATATAAAGTGGCACCAGCGCAAGCGCCCATATTTTCAAATAAACTTTCATAAGCTTCAATAGGTTCTTCATGACCGATTGGAATAATCTCTCCACTGGAGAGCATTTTATGTCCAGCATTGTCCATTTTTTCTCTATCCCAATAGCTCTGCATTTTAAATGCAATCATACCGACTTCAGTACCCAAATGATAATCCTTTACCTTTTCCAAACTATCTTTAGGTAAAAAAGTATCATTATTCAGAACAAAGATAAAAGGGTAACCTTCTGTTATCAGCTCTTTAAACATTCGATTATGGGCTCTTGCAAAACCAAGATTCTCCTCATAAAAAACACTTGTAATGATATTAATATTAGAAAACGCATTCTTCAACAGTGATAATTCCTCTTCTTTAGAATTATTATCCATCAAATAAATATGAAACCCACCATTATGATATGGTAAAATGGACTCAATACATTCTTTTGTATCTAAGAAACTATTCCAGTTTAATATGACGATAGGAATTTTCATTTACTTTTTATTCAGTATTAGGATTTTTTTGTTCTTGAATTTCCTCCAGCTCTTCTCTCCTTGAAGGCCAAACAATTGAGAAATCCTCAGAACCTAGAGTAAGGTTTGGTGAATATGCAGGATCTTTTTCAATCCAATTTCTCCATTTATTCTGCATATAAGCTATCTCCTTGTCAAAACGTTCTTTTCTCTCCCCTTCTAGATCTTCACCTCTCGATACACTTTCGTGATGATATAATTCAGCAAAAGGAGTCCAAACAATTCTATGACCCATTTCTCGTATTCTCAAGCACAAATCTACATCATTAAAAGCAACCACTAAGTCCTTCTCGTTAAATCCTCCAATTTCCTTAAAGAGCCTTTTAGACAAAAGCATGCAAGCCGCAGTAACAGCAGAAAACTCTTGCATTAAGGCAGCTCTGTTAAAATAGCCTCCATTGGCTCTATACACCCCTTTGTGGGAATGGACGGCTAAACCACCAGGACCCAAAATAACTCCCCCATGCTGAATAGTTTCATTAGAATAATAAAGTTTAGCACCAACAGCTCCTACTTTATCTTGAATGGCAATACTCAACATCTCGGCCAACCAATTTGAAGAAATAATCTCTGTATCATCATTAAGGAAACATATATAAGTTCCTCTACTCTGCACAACCGCTCTATTATTAATAGCGGAATAATTAAACTCACTATTATCTATTATAATTTTGATTTCCTTGTATTGTTTAATCTCTTCCAGATACTTAAGCGCATTAGTATCAGTAGAACCGTTGTCAACAATTAATATCTCAAAATCCACATGAGCTGTTTTTTCCAGAATACTGGGGATACATTTTCTCAAATACTTAAAATTATTCTTGGTTGGGATAATGATACTCACCAATATTGATGTTTCAGGCAAATGATATTTGACTCTATACATTTGGTTTTTGAGAATCTCTACCGAAGCATGCAACTTCATTCTTCCGATATGCTCCTCAAGAGCTGCTTTGGCTGAGGTAAGGGCATATGGTTTCTCATCAATTCCCGATGCAGTGCTGTCTTTATGAAGGCGCCAATGGTATAACACCCTTGGTATATGAGCAATTTGAGAAGCCTCAATTTTCTCAATAAATCGAAGCGCCAAATCATAATCCTGAGAACCTTCGAATCCCTTTCTGAAGCCTCCAATTTCTTTCATGATTCTAGTATCATATACACCTAAATGACTGACTAAATTTTGGGATAAGAATAGACTATAATTCCAATCACATTTAAAATATGGATCGGAATATTTGCTTTTTTCATCCATCTTGTCTTCATCAGAATAGATTATTTTAACACCAGGTTTATCATTTATTTCTTTTACCACCCAGAATAAAGCATCTGAAGCTAAAATATCATCATGGTCTAACAAAGCTACATATTCTCCCTTCACAATTTCTAAAGCACTATTCGAAGCTTCAGATATATGCCCATTTTCCTTACGAAAAACCACATTAATTTTCACATCCTCCTCTTGGTACTTTTTTAATAAGGAAATAATATTTTCATTAGTTGAAGCATCATCAGCTATACACAATTCCCAATTAGAATAGCTTTGATTTCTAATGGAATCAATGGCTTCAATCAACCATTCTTCTTTAGGATTATATGTGGGCATTAAAACAGAAATCAAAGGCTTATTGGAAAAACTATCAAGGTAGTTTTCCATAAGGTTCTTGCTAGTTTCAGTTTCTATATATTGCTTATAAATATAAGATGTAGCCTGTTTATGATTGGAATAAGCAATAGCACTCTCTTTCAAATGGAGTATTATAAATCTAGACTTGGACAATACTGCTTTTAAGCCGCCGACTTTATAGGTTTCCATAATACTTTTAAAAAACACCCGGGAACCAAAAGTATTACAAATAAAGGAGTAAATAAACCTATAGAATTTTATAATCATTGACCATTTTTAAGAAAATAAATTTGTTTATTGAGCCACTAAAGGAGGTAAAGGTAATATTTATATTTTTTTTCAAAGTAAAAAAAACATCAAAATATTATATTTTAAATTGAATACTACAAACTGCCAAATAACTACAAAGAACATTCGATTCTAATAAAAGAAAAATTATTTTTACCATTATTTATTAGCAAGCTCATTTATGACATTACAATCTCTACTAAATAACATATCAGCACAAAGGATATTTCTAATTGCTTCAATTATCTGGGGAAGTATCATGGTGTTTTTGCTCCCTCCATTTATGGTTCCTGATGAACCTGCACATTTCTACAGATCTTATCAAGTTTCAAATCTAGAGTTTGAAGCACAAGTAACTGACAACAGATTAGGAGGTGAAATACCCAAAGGTTTGATTGAATTTAGTCAATTAATACATGAAACATTATTAAATGGGCAAAAAGCTAATCAAGAATTTTATCAAAATGCATTAAATATACCTTTACAAAAAAATAAATTAGTATTCGTTTCTTTCCCAAACACCTCTCTTTATAGCCCTATTGCATATTTGCCACAAGTTATTGGGATTTCCATTGGCAAGATTTTCGATGCTTCTCCACTAGTTTTATTGTATTTAGGACGTATTTTCAATCTAACTTTCTGGATAGGGATTATTTATTTTGCTTTAAAAATTATCCCAATATATAGATGGCTATTTCTACTATTGGCTCTATTGCCTATGTCTGTTAACCAAGCAGCTTCACTGAGTGCTGATACTTTTGTGAATGGATTATCCTTTTTATTTATTGCCTATATTTTTCGATTAGCATTTGACTCTGAGAAATATTTTAAAAAAAAGGACTATTTTTCACTTTTAATCATCATTATACTCATAGCCTTTGCCAAAAATATATATTTTTTCTTGCTCCTTCTATTCTATATTATTCCCCGGGAGAGGTTCAATTCCAGAAGAGAACAAAACTTATTTTTCATTTACCTACTCATTCCGACGCTAATAACTCTAGCCGTCAATTCATTATGGGTCAACCATCTATTATCACTAATTCACCCTATTGAATCCTTCCATGGTTCTGCTCCTGAGTTTCCTCAAATAAATCCTGCTGAACAGACAAAAGGAATCCTTGCCAATATTCCAGGCTTTATACTTCTGGTTATCAAATCATTTTACCATTATTTCGACATGTGTTCAAAATCATATATTGGAATTTTAGGATGGATGAATATTTTGCTAATGAACCCATTTTATATATTCGCATATGTGTCGATAATTGTCTTGGCCATATTTGAATCATCAAAAGATGTAGTAATAAATATCCGACAGAAAACTATCATGTTCCTTACCTTCTTAGGAATCATATTCATCTTTTCATTTACCATGTATTTAAGCTGGTGTAATGTTGACGACCCTATGATAGGCAACCTTCAAGGCAGATATTTTATACCTATCATGCCATTGTTTTTCTTTTTGCTCTACAACAATAGAATTAGGATTAATCATGCAATAATCAAAATAGGTTCTATTTTTTTTATATGTGCCTCATTTACTGTTAGCTTTTTTGCTATCCTAAATTTTTACTATCAGTATTAAGCTCCATCAAACTTTATTATCAATAGTGAGATAAAAAGCTATCTTTGATTATCAAAATAGCAAAAACAACCCACAAGTAATTACATGAAGAAAAAAGCATTTATAACTGGAGTTACAGGTCAAGATGGTGCATATTTAGCCCAATTTCTATTAGAAAAGGGATATGATGTAGCTGGTGGATATAGAAGGCTGAGTAATATTAATTTTTCTCGACTCGATAAATTAAACATTACAAACGATATTAAACTAGTTGAGACCGACTTACAAGATACTAGCAATTTAGTAAGAGTTATTCAAGAAGAACAACCAGATGAGGTATATAATTTAGCAGCTCAAAGTTTTGTTGCGCATTCTTTTAAAAACCCTATTTTAACAGGAAATGTTACTGGAATAGGTGTTACAAATATTTTAGAAGCTATTAGAATTATCAATACTGATATAAAATTCTATCAAGCATCAACTTCTGAATTATTTGGGAATGCAAAAGAATCTCCACAAAATGAAAACACTCCATTTTTCCCCCGAAGCCCATATGGAGTATCAAAACAATATGGCCATTATGCCACTATAAACTACCGAGAATCATATGATATTTTTGCTGTGGCGGGAATATTATTCAATCATGAATCTCCTTTAAGAGGCTTAGAGTTTGTGACAAGAAAAATCACCAATGCTGTTGCTCGTATTCATTTGGGGAAACAAGACTATTTTGAAATTGGTAACCTTGATGTAAAAAGAGACTGGGGTTATGCCAAAGAATACGTGGAAGCTATGTGGCTAATGCTGCAAACAGAAAAACCCGAAAATTATGTATTGGCTACAGGAGAAAACCATTCTGTTAGAGAATGGATAATTAGGTGTTTTGAACTCTTAGGTAGAAAAATAGTTTGGCAAGGAGAAGGTGAAAACGAAGTGGGAAAGGATGCTAACACAGGGAAAATACTTGTAAAGGTAAACCCTGAATTTTATAGACCTGCTGAAATATACAATCTAGTTGGAGATTATTCTAAGGCAAAAAAAGAATTGGGTTGGGAGCCTGTAGTCAAGTATCAAAAACTGGTAGAAATAATGTTAAAAGCCGATATCGATAAAGAAAGTAAATAGACGAGCATGTCCATAATAACGTTTTTCAATAAGAAAATTCTTGCTCTAAAGCCAAATAAAGGAAATCCCTACAATTATCATTTAGATCGAGTTATTAGAACAAAATATCGGCACACAACCCATGATAGAATTTTAATAAATGGATGGTTTCATAATGGAGTATGTCCCAGTAAACCTTTCCTTGAATTATTCTATGATGAGAAACTTTCTGGTAAAATCCGACTGAATCAAGTCCGAATAGATGTTGAAGATATATTTGGCAAATGCAATTATGATACTGGCTTTTTAAGCATTTTTGATGTTCCTGCTGGAGCTAAAAATATTCAAATTATTGAGCCAAAATCTAAGCAAGTCTTATATGAGCAAAATATTGCAGATTTAATGCATGAAGAAATATCTGATTACGAGTATCGCAGTCAAAAAGCCATACAAGACATCCCCCTCAAATTAAGACAGGATATGGCCAAAAAGCTTGACGATTTTGAATTTGAGTCTGGTGGAGGAAGCTATCAGCAAACATATTTTTCCTTGCTAAAATACTTTTCCCAAACCAAAAGCACAGAGAAAGGATATAATATTTTTGGATATATTTCTGGAGTATTTGGTTTGAGTGAAGCAGCTAGAGCTTATATTGATTCATTATTTGAAGCAAAAGAGAATTTTATATTAGTGGATTATGCGGAACCTTCACATGCTAAGATATCACCAGAAGAAGAGGCCAAATATATAAGTCGATTTTATCAGCCTTTTAAATACGACACCAATATCTTCCTTCTAGATGCAGGAATCATAAGAATATTACTAGATAACTGTCCAGAGATATTTGAGAATAAAAAGAATATTCTCTCTTTTTGGTGGGAGTTTGAAACAGGCTTTGAAGATCGAGTTCCACTCCTGAATACATTTGATGAAATTCTAGTATTTAGTGACTTTATTAAAGAAGTGCTCAACAAGGTTCCGAATCGGAAATTTAAAGTCCGTAAAATAAAATACCCTTTTTATATAAAATGGCAAATTGAAGAAAATGCTTCTATAATCAAATCAAGATATGGCTTGGAAAACAAATTCTGTTTCTTTTTTAATTTTGACTATGCCAGTGGCTATAACAGGAAAAACCCAGAGGCATCTTTAAGAGCATTTTTTGAGGAGTTTAAGAACGAAGATGATGTTCTAATACTATATAAAACCAATAGTAATAATACACATCAGGAAAGGTTAGAAAAGTTCAACAAGCTGATTGAGCAATACCAATTAGAAGACAAGGTTCTTATTCTAGATAAATCATTTACTAAAAATGGTATAATGACCTTGCTAAATGCTATGGATTGTTATATATCACTTCACAGAGGCGAAGGGTTAGGGCTTGGTATTTTGGAAGCATTGCATTTAAATATTCCAGTAATAGCAACAGATTACGGTGGAAACGCTGAGTATATGAATCATCACTTGGCACATCCTGTTTCCTTTGAGTTAATACCCACCAAAGATGACTATGAGATATACAAAAATGTAAAGGAATGGGCAGAGCCCAGTCATGAAATGGCCAAAAAGCTGATGAGAGAGGTCTATGAGAACGCGAATACGCGGTTCAATAACTAATTTTTAACGCTATTGGCTGACAATAACCTATTCGCAAATCAATCTTTCATTAATCTATTCCTACATTTGGTGAACAAAATATAAGGTATGCCAAGAAAAAGAATTCTTTCAAAAAACAAAATGGTTTCCATGTCAGATGATTGGTATGAATTAACCGATATTGATCATTTTTGGCTTCAATGGAGATTTCGCATTTTCGCTCAACTGATTCATCCTTTTCTAAAAAACGATTCACAAGTTTTTGAAATCGGCTGTGGCAATGGAATTGTCATGAAACAATTTGAGAATACTTATCATCAAAGTATTGCTGGTTGTGATTTAAATCAATTTGCCATTGACCATATAATTGAAGATTTGAAAGGCACTGTTTATACTTATGACATTCACGATAGGCATAAAGATTTATTAGAAAAATTCGATATCATCATTCTTTTTGATGTGATAGAACATATTGAAGATGAAAAATACTTTATTGAAAGTGCATTAGCCCATTTAAAAAAAGGAGGGAAATTAATCATTAATGTTCCTGCACATCAGTGGCTCTATTCTAGGTATGATAAAATTGTTGGCCACCTAAAAAGATATAACAAGAAAGATATTAATGCCATAGTCAACCAAATAGATGGCAGTTCTGTAAATCATAAATACTGGGGATTCAGTCTTATACCACTTCTGTTAGTCAGAAAGCTCTACCTGGTTTTTCAGAAAGAAGAAAATGTGATTAGCAAAGGATTCAAACCTCCTCATCCATTAGTTAATAGTATAACAAAACTCATCATGAAACTAGAAACTGCTATTCCGCTAAATCTTCCAATTGGAGCATCTTTAATGTCAGTTATTGACAAAGAATAACAAAGTTTGATTTCTATTCACTTGTTACTTCTTTATTTTTAATTCTCTGCTGAACAATATAATGAGGCCTATTTTTCACCTGAAAGAAAATGCGTAATATATATTCTCCAATGACTCCAATGGCCATTAACTGAAGTCCTCCGAAGAGAATAATAACAAATAATAGCGCTGTAAATCCAGACGGGACATCCCCAATAAATATTTTCCTAAACAAGGTGATTATAAAATATATCATAGAAATAGTAAAGGCCGAGGTACCTAAAACCATAGTAAAGCGTATGGGATATTTACTAAAATTAAATATTCCGTTCATAGCTAAACTGGTCAAATTCTTCAAGCTATACTTAGAATCTCCATTTTTCCGTTCTTCCCTATGATATGGAATACCAATTTGCTTAAAACCAACCCAAGCTCGTATTCCTCGCAGAAACCTACCCTCTTCAGGTAGCTTGTTAATTTCGTCTACAACTCGCCTACTTAAAAATGAAAAATCGCCGCTATCCAGAGGAATATGAATGTAGGCAAATCGTTTCATAATTTTATAAAACCATTGGTAGGCTATCCTCAACAACAATGCACCTTTTCTCTCTTCCCTAATAGCATAAACCACATCATTACCTTTTTTATATTCTGCATAAAAAGCATCTAACATTTCGGGTGGATCTTGAAGATCACCATCAATAATCATCACCCCCTTTGTTGCATTTACAGATTCTAAACCTGCAGTTAATGCCATTTGATGGCCAAAGTTTCTAGATAAAAATATCGATTGATATGTGGAGTTTTTAAATGAAAGCTCCTCCATCATTCTTGTGGTAGCATCTCTACTTCCATCATCTACAAGAATAACTTCTATTCGAAACTCGCTATTTTCTATCAAATCATCTATTCTTTTAATGAGTTTTTTAAAGCTATCCTCCTCATTATACAATGGAATTATTATATTTATCTCAGGTGTTGATATCATGATATTAAGTTTTCTCAGTTATTTAATTACCACACTACGTTCTGTTTCTTTAACCTCCAATATATTACCATCATCATTATACAGAACTATGGCAATCTTGTAATCTCCGGGTTTTAATTGCGACAAAAATTTGAAATAGGAAAAATCAAATCCACATTTTTCACTTACATGAGAATAGGTGTTTCTAAAATGCCCAACAACCCCTTTTCTAAGGACAAGATTTGTTTTAAAGTATTTCTGATTTTCATGGCCAATAAAAGCAATTCCTATTTGGGCTTTCTTCACATTGGAATCACTCGAAAATGCCCATCCATCTATCTGCAAATGCTGCTCTGAATCCTCATATCGATCAAATACCATTACCACATTAGAGCTTGCAGAATCAAAACCAAACAATTCAATCTCCCCTGTTACAAATTGAAGTTCTTCCATTTTTGGTGGATGATAATATCCATTTTTAATAGCATTACTGATAAGTTCTGATGCAAATTCATTATTTGGAGATTGTAAAATAGTGTTTGAAGGATCTTTATAGTAACTTATTAAACCATTAACCTGCTTGGTCTTATGTATATCAAGAGCAATCATATGATGTTGTAATCTCAAGAAATAAAAAGCACTACTTATTCCTAGAAGGAAAATGATTACAAACTTCTTAGGCCTCTTTAAATCACCAATAATAATTAAATATAAAACGATGATAAACATTACCGAACGTAATGCATACCTTGGTGCAGTTGCCCCATAAAACCCTCCTCCGGAACGTGAAATTGCAGCTGCCATAGCTGATAATGCTATAAAAAACAAAAATGCAAAAGCGACAGAATATTTATCCATCACTTTCCATTTCTTCCAAAACATTAGTGCAGAAATTGATATAACTACGGCTCCAATTAATGGTAAAAACCGCAAATGATATGGAATAATGGGGATGCTAATTCTAGCGAAAAAAGCCAAGAAATACTGTAGAGTTTGAAACGGGTGATTGAGAAATGCCAATTTTGAACCTGTGCCAGCAATAAAGTTATAATTGGAAAAATAGAATATCAAAGATAAAATCATGAACAGCGCCCAAATTAATAGCTTTTTATATGATTTATCTTTAGCAAACCCTAACACAACAAATCCAGCAAAAAACACAAACATTCCACTTCCGAAAGAAAACGTAGCTAGCATAGCAAAGAAAATAGAACCCATAAAATGTGTAGCCTTTGGCTTAGACAACAAGTATAAGGATGATATAGCAAATAAATATTGATTTATTCCACTTATGGTTAACATTGACCAATCTGATATTTCGTGTATAGGAATAAATAATAAGAATATAATAGGAAGAAATAAGAACAGATCACCATTATACATTTTGTTGATTCTATACAACACATATAATAGTCCAAACATTCCCAGATTCCCTATAATAGCCAGCTGCCTGTAGTCTAGTTCTCCGTTAATTAAAAATTGCAAGGCTATGGAGAAGAAATAGGAGAATATTCTATGTTCATTTGCTTGACTAAAAAGCAATTTAATTTTTTGTAAAAAGCTTTGGTTATCAAATTTCTCAATCCATGCTAAAGAACAATAGTACTCGTCGAAAAATGGTATATTAGTAGTATAATGAAACACTAAATAATAGTATACTATAATGGCAATTGAGGATAAAAACAGAGCCATTAGAAAAAAAGCATCTCTCTGTTTATACTTCATCTTCAAACTGGAGATTAATTGTTTCATCGCTTTCATTTCTCTATTTTTATTTTATAATTTGTATCATCCTTGTAATATGTGGTTTCATCTTTAGAAAGAATATACACCGATAATTCATACTCCCCCTCCTCCAATTCTTTTGTAGGAATAATAACATTCCATCCACTAAACTCAAACTCCTGATTGGTAAAAGCTTTAGCCACATCTGCCCGTGGTAGTCCATAATCACTAGGAAAATATTTCTCCCCAATTCTTATGACCATACCCAAAGCTGATGAGTTGTGCAGATCATCCACAGCCCAACCTCGAATCTCAATGCTTTCTCCTTTGATTTCAACGGCCTCCTCAAAATTATTAGCTCTGTTTATATTATCAATTACATATCTGGTCTTCATAGGAGATTCAATAAGGTCGGCTAATAATTCCTTAGAATGCGCCTCAATAAACCTTACAGTGTATTTGTTTTCCGGAACCCAAAAGCTTTTCTTGTCTTTATTCACCACCTTAAAATCAATATCATAACAGCCCCTATCAAAGTGTATTGGTATTTTTACCGACCAACCTGACATCATCAAACTATTATCTTCATACCTATCAACAACATCTTTTCTTGGATTGACAAACTGTATTGGATATTCTTTATCTGCAATACTCACAAATACATTATTCATAGGGTTTTGACCTGTTTCATTTTTCACCCAACCATTTATCTCCAAAAAGTTTTCTTTGTGATGCGGAAGTATATAATTCCCATTTTGTCCACCAATATTATCTACCACAAACTCTGCTGACTCACCCCCACTAGTCATTTCTAAATTATTAACACTCACTTGATTTGGCATAACATAAATTTCTTCGCTACCCTCCCCAAAAACAAACTTGTTATCAATCAATAGGGCTAGTTCAATATTCTGTATACCCCTTTGTAAAAGATTTGTTTTTATTTCAGCTTTCCAAATCAAACCTAAAGAATCGCATTCTTTCACCTTACATGCTTCAAAGTACTGTTCATTAATTTTAATAAATACCTTCTTGGGTTTATTTGAAAAATCTTTAACAATTGCTCTGCCAGCTATTTGAAGCAAAGGAATGGAATGAACAAATGGTTTTTGAACATGAGCATTACCTATTCCATTTAAAGCATCGACACTCCAAAAAACGCTATCTTTCGAGTTTAAATAATCTGATTTCTCATATATAGGTGAAATATAATCCTCAACTTCTATTTTATGAAAATATCTTTTCACTTGTGCTTTATGATGCTCAATATGATCGATAATATTTAATTTACTTACTTTCCTCCCAAAATCATTCGGTAATTGAGGATGGTACTGATTAAATATCCTAGCAATAACTAAATCACCTACTCCTTGAGTAAAATGTGAAGTTTCAAAGTAATTGAGGTTATTAGTTGTAATGGAGTTCAAGTCACTGAAATCGTAGAAATCAGTAAGCTCCGACAACATCTCCAATCCTCGATAATATCTTTCCAAATCTAGGTTTAGAATTGTAGTGGCATGAACTGGATTGATAAAAAATTGGATGTTAATTTCATGTTCTTTTGCAAGATTCACAATGTTTTCAATTTCCTTTATTGTGATATTTAAACGGCTTGGAAATTTCCTAGCACCCGAAGGTTTTAAAAATCGTGAACTAGAATTATGTGCTAACTTGCCTTTATTGCTAAGGCTTTCGAAAAAACTATTATAAGTAATTCCATTTTCAAATACTAAAGACCTATCTATTAATGGACTGCCCTTGGTATAAAAAAGGTTAATATAGTTCCAGGATGGCAGATAAAAAATATAGGACTGGAAAAATTTGATTTTTTCTATGAAGGTTGAAGGCGGTTTCTTTCTCAATAAATCATTTTCACTAGCTTCAACACCATAGAGTATGCCTTCAAAATCTAGCGATATCAATAAATTCTCAATCTTAACACCATGCGATATTAAATTACATATATCCTGATAATGAGCTTTTGGAATTCCTGCACTATAGGTCATATTGTAATATTTGGAATTATTAATTCTTGCTGGGTTCAAAGCATTAACACGTGATGATCCAAAGATAAAAGAATGATACCTATCAGGACTATTTAATACGTGTTTCATCTTCATGTATCGTTTATTTGGTTCCAATTTCGAATTTCTGTAATTACCAAAAAAGACTCCATAAGGATCAACAATGATATTGAAATATAGAATTGGCGCCGTGACGATAAAAAGAACGAGTACTACTTTAGCCAAACTGATATAAAAAGTTTTAAAATCAGGCATAGGCTAGAATTGAAAGTAAATAAACTGTTGAGAACTAGAAAACTGACCTAGATACACAAGACTTGCTATCGCTAAAAGATAAACTGTCCACCTCATAAAGAATGGAAGGTTTTCAATTTGAAGGAAATATTGTTTTCTTCTTTGAACCCATTCAACTATAATCAACAATATAACAAACACGAATGAGGGTGACAAAACCCAGTTAAAAATAAGCTCTGGTCTAACTCCAATATTCAACACCGATAATTTTAAATAGCTGAAAGCTTCAGATAAACTTGCCGACCTAAAGAACACCATCGAGAAGGTAAACAAAGCAAATGTTATTAAAATTTGCAGGGTCTCTTTTAGGCTTGGAAGTTTTCTATCATATGCCACAATATTAGTGTATTTTCTCTTTTTAGATGATAATAACAAGGGCAAATAATACAATCCATTAAGAAATCCCCAAATCACAAAAGTCCAATTTGCTCCATGCCAAAAACCACTGATGGTAAATGTGATTATTATATTTCTTACTTGCTTAGATTTAGAACAATAGCTCCCACCCAATGGAATAAATACATAATCGCGAAACCAAGTAGAAAGTGAAATATGCCAACGCTGCCAAAACTCATTTATATTTCTGGAGAAAAAGGGATAGGCGAAATTCCTCATCAAATCGAAGCCAAAAAGTCTTGCTGTACCTATTGCAATATCTGTATATCCAGAAAAATCACCATAAATTTGAAATACGAATAAAATAGCTCCAAATATCAAAACAAGCCCAGGTGTTGCAGCTAAATCTCCACCAAAAATTAAGTCAACTTGGATGGCTAAGGTATCGGCAATCACCACCTTCTTAATTAATCCTGCTAATATTTGTCTAAGGCCATCTTTGGCTTTTACAACATTAAAAACTCTCGCATTCTGAAATTGAGGTAAAAGTTTTGAAGCCCGTTCTATAGGTCCCGCTACCAATTGTGGAAAAAAGCTGACAAAAGCAAAAAATGAAATTATCTGTGTAGTGGGTTCTATATTCTTTCTATATATATCTATGGTATAACTCAGAGTTTGAAAAGTATAGAAGCTAATTCCAACAGGTAAAATAATATTCAAACTCGATTCATGTAGATGAATTCCCACGTATCTAAACGCCTCAATAAGTGATTCTGAAAAGAAATTATAGTATTTAAAAAAGCCCAGAAAACCCAAGTTGATGGCTAAACTAAGCCATAGTAATAGTTTCCTACCTAGCTTCCCTTTTTGTTTTGCTAAAAAATATCCTATGGTATAGTCTGAAATTGAGCTGATAAAAATCAATGATAAAAAACGCCAATCCCACCAACCATAAAACACATAGCTTGCCACAACTAGTAAAAGGTTTTGTACTTTGAGGTTTTTATTGAAAACAAACCAATACAGCACAAAAACAATAGGCAAAAACAAGGCAAAGGTGAGTGAATTAAATATCATAATTTAGTTTTTTGCACTCTTTATAGATATTAATTCCCGCTTCAATTTCTTAATTTCATCAGATTGTAGTTTTAGTTTTTCCATCAACAAAGGAATTACTAGTTCTAAATTTAAACCTGAATATGGTTCCCAAGCATCTGTTTCCGAGGGTAAAGAATCGTTAAACAATGTGTTGCTATTATCTAAAAACAATTCTGCAATTCTATTATTCGACTGGGTATATTTATTGATTATAGCAATGCTTTCTAAAGGAGATAGAAAACCCTTAGTACTTGTATTATTTTTTCGCTGTTTTTCGTTTATTATATCATGCATGAGATCGAGGTAGCTATGATCGTGCTGATCTTTAACCAATTCCTTACTAAGTCTCAATAACTCTATGGTATCTCTATCGAAGCCAATATTGAAATTCTCATTGGAAAACGGAGGATTCTGAAATTCCGTATCCCTCTTAACACCTAAAACACCTAGAAAATGCTCAACAACATCTTCTCCAATTGTTGATTTTTCATAGGGAAAAACCTGAAATTCAGAAGGTTCAAATTTATCTAGCCACATATTCAAATTATCTAACCAGTCTAGGTTAAGGGTTTCATAATAATCTTGAATATTATTGCACTCAGGAAGCTTATGACCCCATTGCTTCCAGGCAGATTCTAAATATTTATCTTGTCGTCTTAGGTATAATATAATGCTCAGATCAAAACCCAATTTCTCGATTATATCTTTCATTAAACCAGACCACCAGTGCCAAAAGAAACCCTCGTTACTTATCACAATCTTTTTTATCCTATTTTTCTGACAATACCTTTTTATGTCGCTAAAAAGCTCAATGCACTCTTTATCAGCATGCTTAACAAAGGTATTCATAAAATAGGGTGCATGATTATGCTGATTTCCATTTGAATAGTCATTAGAGTTAAGATTTGGATACAAAATGGAATGCTTATTAAATAAGTGTTTTCTATTGGTGTTTAAAAAACTTTGAATGGCACTACTCCCTGTTTTAGGTTGTCCAATATGTAAGTAAATCTTTATCCTCTTTTTAAACATGATCAATTTGTTTGATGATTGATTGTTTTTAAAAAACTAATTATTGTCTGGTTATTATATCCTGTTTTGTAAAATCATCTTGCTATCATATAGCTCTGCAAATTCCTTGTCATTTAAATCTGGCCATATATTTCTAAGATCACAAGTTACACTATTAATCATTAAATCTATAACCTTTGGCGAAAGTTTGTTTTCCTGAACCACCTTTAAATGGATTTTATAATAATCGGGAAGTGTATTTTTCGCTAAAATCTTATTTGTAACTACAACTGATGTGGAATGAACACGATGATAGTTGAGGTGAGCAGGATGATAATATATTTCCCCTGTTTTTAATATGGATAGGTATGAATACCAGTCTCCACCATTTTTAAACTCAGCTGCTTTTTCAAAATCAACAGATTTAATAGCTTGTGCTTCAAAAATAACTGCACTAACATTTGGAATGGTATTTCTAATGGCAAGAGCAGATTCTATTTCATTTTTACCCTCCTCATAATATTCTTTTTGCCACCTCTCTTTGGGAAACCCAAGGTTACTGTAATGACCAATATTGATATAATGTTCCTTTTCCACTTCGCCAATTTGATCAACTTGATGAGAAGCACTATAAGCCATCCGTACATTAGGATTGCTAAAAGCTACCAATAGACTCTCAATAAATTCGGGGGTTGCCACATCATCTCCTTCGGCAATCCATATATATTTCCCTTGTGCTTGTTCCACACCTTTTCCCCATTGCTTAAAAGGGGAACCAGTATTTACTTCATTAGTAATAATTCGAATACTGGAATTCGTTTCATACTTTCTAATTAATGATAAACTATTGTCAGTGGAACAATCATCAAGTATAATTATCTCAAAATCCTTAAATGTTTGATTTAAAATACTCTCAATCCTTTCTACCACAAAATCACCATGATTAAAAACAGGAACCACAACACTCACCAATGGTTGTGTTTTCATTTCCTTATGGCAAGCCTTCAATATTTGAGGAACAGCAATATCAGTAGTATATGATGAGAACACCTTCTCTCGGGCTTTGGCACCAAGTTTTTGCTTTAGCTTTTCATCAGAAATCAATTTAGAAATAACATCAGCAGCTTTCTCCACATCAAGAAAAGGAACGGAAAAACCAGCATCATCGCCAACTAAGGTAGGAATGCCACCAGCTTTTTCAAAACAAACTATTGGCAAGCCACACTCAGCTGCCTCTAAACACACTAATGGAAACGGATCCTCTCTAGAAGGTAAGAAAAATAAATCTCCAGCGGCAAAATATTCAGATGGATTATTTCGTGATGGAATAATGTTAATCAGCTTTTCTAACTTATACTTCTTGATATACTCTTCCCACTCGGTCCAGTCTCCCCAGTCTGCATGCTCAATATGCCAATAATTATCACCAATCCAATTAAACTCAAAATTCTCAACCCCTCTCTTTTTTAATTCATGAGCTACTTTAATAAAAACATCGGTGCCTTTCCTCCAGTTAATAGTTCCACAAGCCCAAATAATGGTTTTATGTTCTGGCAAAGCAAGCATTTCCCTTCGGTCCAACTTGTTTGGTTCTACTATATAATGAGGCTTAATAAATTCATGTATGCATAAAATATCCGTAGGTTTTATATTATGATTTTCTTGAAGGTTTATTTCTACAGGTTCTGAACAAGCAATATGTAAATTAGTTTTGTTTTTCCAGACTTCACGTGTTTTGTCGAGTGTGTACTTTTGTATTGATTTTTCGAGCTCGTGTATATGAGTGATAAATGGAGCATTAAAAGCTGAAAGGAAAGAATATATCTGAGTAGAAACTATGGTGTTTCCATATATTAAATCAACCGTTCCTACCTTATTCTCGAGCTGATGTATGGCCTCCTCTCCATATTCGTTTTCTAATTGATCCCACATATAAAGGTCAGCTACACTTTCAATAGCAAACTTTAACTTTCCACCATCATCTCCAAGTTTTAAGGCCACAACACTCATTTTAATACTGGTATTATGATACAACCAATTTAAAATATTCAATAAAATCTGTTGAGCTCCAGCTTGAAACAAATCGTGAGTTATGAATAAAATGCTTGGGCCTGTGGGAAGTTTTTTACGATGTTCAGATTGGTCAATTCTCATTTTATCGCTAAAATAAGATTTCTGAATACTGAATGAACTATCTTTCACAAACTGTGGCCAAAGTCTTTCTAAATAATGTGCCAAGGTGTAGTCCAACTGATTTTTCTCCTCTTCAAAATCTTCCATCTGAATATTTAACTGGAGTAGTTCCTTAAAGGATTGGGGGCGAAACCAAAACATTGATCCTGTTGGAAATTCAAAATTGAAATCACTTCTAGTTGATCGAATTTTAGGTAATTTACTGTGGGATTGGTAAAACTTCGCAGATGCATCATCATTAATCCAATCATTATCTTTATAAACAACTGATAGATAAGGGTATTCAATTGGCCAAACGACACCAAGTTTTTTATCACTTTTAAATGAATGTAAAATTTTCTTAATGGGAGCTTTTCCGCCAATCAATTGCTCTAGAAGGTATTTTCGCCACCCCTCTAAATGTAAGTTGTGTGGACTTTTCTTAGAGTGTATTTTACATACCAAATCATAGTTTTGTAAATGACTTTTATAATAACTCACAAAAGGAAATATATCTCGCCCTTTATTGGAGAATGATTTAACTAATACCTGGCTTCCTTTAAATTTTGAACTAAACAATACATTCACTTTTTCAATATAATTTGCTCTTGTACTAATAAAAATATCAAAAGAAATGGGTATATTTTTAAGATACTCTATTATTTCATCGGCCAAATCAAAATAGTATAAATGACATACTATTGCAACTTTCTGTTCTGTCCAAGAATCATCATCTATTTCTACATTGTTAATATCTGCAAGGCTCAAACTATGATTTTCATCTACCTTTATCGCTTTGGGTAAGCGATTCTCATTAATACCATATTTCAAATAATGTAATAATGGATTTATTCCGAAACTTACTACATCAGGATTTGTTTCTAAATAAAACTGATTATCAAAGTCTTTGCTTGGGTTTCTTTTTTCCTTATATCCCCAATATAAATAGTGTTCATGTGGCTCAATGCCTGCTTCTTTTACATCTTTATTCTTATGAATATAATATTCGGCATTGAATAAATCACTTTCTTTTATAAGCTTCAGTGTATCATTATCAGACATCTCTGTGATTACATTTGGAGTATCTGTTTGTCGTTCTAATATTCTTTGGTATTCTGTGTTGGTCGGCTCATTTCCCTCAACATCAATATTCACACATTTTCGAGTTTCTTTTTTGCCAAACAATAAATAATGATACAAGGGATTTATTCCAGCCTCCTTAACATCAGGATTTTGCTCTAAATAGAGTTTACTATTAAATATTTCAGAGGGATTTCTTCCCTCTATGCCTCCATGAAAAAGAAAATGTTTGATTGGGGAAACTCCAGACACCTCCACATCCTCATTATTTGAAAGATAATAATTTGCATCGAAAAGCTCAGTGTTTTTGAGCAGTTTATCAAAACGATATTTAAGAATAATATTTGTTATAGCCTCAAATATTGGCAACCTAAATACCTTTGTTATTCTCCACGATATAGAGTTTTTAATCATTTTGGCATTTATTTCTAAGTTTAATTTTTCACTGTGAAGGTTTTGAACCTGACTCTCTTTATCTTGAATTACTCGCTCCAACTCAACTACACTTTCCTCTGTACTGTTTATTATGGCACGATTATCCTGATTCTTACTTTCTAATATTTCTATTTGCTTTAAATATTTATTGATTGAGAGGTTCAACTTTTCATTTTTCTTCTTAAACCTGATATTATCATCCTTAAGCAGTTGCGAACCATAGTTCAAGAATTCAAAGTACATTTCTGGAGATATCTTGTTTTTCCATTTATTCTTTAGAGAAATATCCATCTCATGAATTTTTTTCGCATTACTCCTTACTCCAGATGAATTGGTATCAATATATTTTCCTGTAAGTTTATTCATATGAATAATAGAACCCAACATTGATACTTGTATTATAAAATCCCAATCCTCATATAATTCAAAATCCTCATCAAACTCACATTCTTTGAGAACAGAATTGCTAAACATTATTGCGTTTAATGGAATATAATTCCCCCATAAAAGCTTTATAAAATCGAAGTCATCATTGTAAACATTTAAGACATCATGATTAGCATCTACTCTTTCTATATTAGAATATGCAGCAACAGAATTGCTTCCTTGTAAAACATTAATTAAAGCCCCACAATGAAAGCTATACAACAGATCATCTTCATCAAGGAAACAGAAATAGGTGCCGTTTACATGTTTTAAACCAACATTTGCAGCTTGTGGCCTCGATAATGGTCTGTTCTCAGAAATTACTCTCAATGGAAAATTCCCACAAGAATCCCCTAAAACAATTGAATTCTTCCCCAATGCATCTATCACTAGAACTTCAATATTTGAATAGCTTTGTTCACTTATAGACTTTAAGGCTTGAGCTAAATCTCTCCTGTTCATTGTTCGAACAACAATAGAAATCAATGGATTATTATCATTTGGTAGATTTGAATCAATATTAATTGGACCCTTTTTTTGGTTTGTTTTTTGCCAAACTTCACTTCCAGAAAACAAATCTGTTGATGGCAAATAAAAATAAGCTTCGGCATATTTTATATTTTTCCCCAAAGTATAAGTTCTATAGGCATGAAGTGCATTTATATGATATTTATAATCCTGAGCTTCAAGTTGACTTTTGAAACAGTCCATGGCTTGGTTTAATTGAGCATAAAAACCTGATATATCGAGAAGTCTATTGGCTTTCTGCATTTGCCCAATTTCATAAAAATACAACTCTATTTGATGAGAACACCTTTTTACTGATTCAACAAGAACCTGAAAAACAGAAATATGGTCAGGGTGTATTTCTGAAGAAGAAGGGAGATATATTATAGCTGGATGATGAGTTTCTAGTAATTGTAAAATATGTAAAATACTACTTTCATTAAAAAGGAATCCTCTATCTGGATAATCTAGAAAGATAGGCTCTCCATATCCTAAAACACACGCTGCATTTATAGATTCTTGCTGCCTAATGGATTTATACAGACTTGACTTCTGACTCTCAATCACCGGTGAAGCACCATCGGTAATAATAATCACTTCTACCTGATCTCCTTGGGCCAAATGTTTTAGAATAGCACCTCCACAGCCGAATACTTCATCATCGGGATGTGGAGCAAATACCAGAACATTTCCTTTTTGCCAATCATTAGTTGTTTTATAAGGAATAAAGTCTTGCTCTTCCATTTATTCAATAATTTTACAATGGTTTAATTCACTAAAGAAAACGTATACCGCACAATTCTTCGAGAAGTTCTTGATCCTTATGATACCTTTTAATTAGAGTATTATAAGTATCTTCTTGAATTTCGGGAATTTCAAATTTATTAAACCCCATTATTTGCTGAGAAATACTCTTGGAATATTTTTGGGTTTTGTACATTGCTTTCTGAAGATTCACATATTTAATTGCATAGCCCTGATTAATGATTTTTCCACTTTGGCTTGGTATAATATCGACTTTTAAGAAATTAAAAATTTTATTCATTACTCCTTGAAAGTCCATTTGTAATTCATTCATTGTTATAATATGAAATTGGCTTTTCTCAAAAAGACTAAAATATCTATTTAATTGTTCACCAAATAAGCCTGATCGAAAATAAAAATAATTATAAGGATATTGTTTGTTTTCTTTCCGAAACTTTACGGAATGATATCTTTCCTCTTCTAGGTGAATTGCTTTTTCGAAAGTCTTAGTTTCCTCCAAACCAACCCTTCTCATAAAATGAAATAAGGAATGTGCCCTTTCAACTGGGTTCCTCAAAATCAACAGGAATTTAGCTTTAGGGAAAAGGGCATGTATAATCCTAGGAGATTCTGGATCGGTAAAATAGGCATGCGAAGCTTCTCCAATTATAGTTTCTTTTTCAACTTGATCAAACAGTTTGAAATATTCAACAGTATTTTTTATCAATTGAAAATCCTCGCAAAAAAAAGTTGGTTCTTTTTCTTTGCTTAAAAATATTTGTGGATGTTGCATCAAATAATAATACAAAGTAGATGTTCCTGATTTTGCAGCCCCAAGTATAAAAAAGTTTGGCTTGTTTAGTTTGGTTTGTTTCTCCATCTTTTCAAGTTAACACAATACTAATTATTTCATTTTAAGATTTCCTCCAATACACTCCTGTCCAGTCTATCTTTACAACTGGATCAGTAATATTCATTTTGCTTCGATAATCTAGAACCGCTTTTTTACATGCTTTTACCGCTCCCCAATCGTCAATAATAACAAAACCACCAATCGATAATTTGGGATATAAATTTACAAGAGCATCCATGGTAGACTCATACATATCTCCATCTAACCTTAATATAGAAAGTTTATTAATTGGTGCAAAAACTAAGGATTCACTAAACCATCCTTCAATAAACCCCACTTGTTTATCAAGAAGTCTATAATTTTCAAAGTTCTTTTTCACTTGTTCTTTAGATACAATTAACTCTTTAAAACCATGATGTATATCATTAATATCTTCTTTATATTTACCTGATGGCTTTGGTAAACCAGCAAATGAATCAGCAACCCATACTTTCCTATTTTTAATGTCTGCTTCTTTTAATAAAGCCCTCATAAATATAGTTGCTCCTCCTCTCCAAACACCAGTTTCAATAAAGTCACCAGGAATATCATCCTCTATTATTTTTTCGAAACAGTATTCAATATTCTCAAGCCGCTTTAATCCTATCATTGTTTCAGCATAAAGAGGCCAATCCCCTCCTTGTAAGCGATGTTCTTTAGATGCTATTTTTTCCCTGCAAATCACATATCCTTTTTTTTCTAAATACCTGGCTATATACCTAATAAAAAAAGGTTGTTTTGCCTTGTGTTCATAGCTCCAATCCAAGGGTTCATAAACAGTTTTATCCATCCTGTTCATCCCTGTCAGTACATCTTTCAACAAGTTTATATATAATTTTCCCATTTCCTTTTGAAGTCTATCATGTTTAAAAAAGATCCCCATCTGCCATTGTAAAAAACATGTTTTTTGATGCATGGTCTAATGGAATTTCTTTATGGAAAGTTCTACCAACAATAGTTAGACCTAATGGCTCCTTTTTGGCAATAAAACCGATTTGTATGAGTTTTTGGGTTACTCCATGATTTGGAGGTAACCAAGATTGAATTTGTGTTACTCCTCTCTTCTTTAATTCTTTAGTTATTTCAGAAACTAAACAGGCAATATCATCAACTCTAGGTTTAACCAAAATATCTACCAATGTTGCAATTTTATTATTGATCTGAATGATACCATAGGCCTTCGGTTGATGCAAAATATTTCTTGATACAAAAACAAGATATTTTTTGGTTGGATGATCAAAATACCTCCATTTGATAAAATCAGCATTTCGGCTAATAGAAAAAGGATAGTAACAATTTAGTGAATTCCAAATACGATTGAATATAGTTGTATCAAATGAATGGACTAATCTAGTTTTTTTAAAATACCCACTTCTATTTTTTACTTGTTCTATATCGGCAGAAACAAATTGAACACCTTGAGAAATCTCATTGTATTGTAAAAACAATTTCCCCAACCGATAAGCCCTAATCCCTGGATAGCCATAATAAAAAACAGACTCTGGAGGAACGGCAAAAACATCAAAAAAATGCTCCGCTGTTTGTATAAATAATCCTTTGCGCCCTTGAGTTGTACTTCTATAGGCAGGGTGAGACATACTATCAGTCATATGCACCATTCGTATAGCTTGTCCTTTATAAAATGATTTATACGGAAGCCCTCCATACATAACAACTGGCTCCTCCTTTTCATTTAAACAAAGCATAATCTGATATCCAAAAGGATTTTTATGATATTTCCATCGCCATACTTTCTGATCCATTTCATGGTTAAAAGCAAGCTCCCAAAGTTCCATTACTTTTTCTTGGTCATCAGAAGTATATGGCCTCAATTTAAACTTTCCCTGATCTGTTTTTAGAATTTTTTCCATCTCCATAAAGCTTTTGTTTTTCCAAATCTATCTTTTACACGTGAAAAATAATAACCATTAGCAAGAAGTTTCCAAACTGAGGAGGATATTTTAAAGCTACCCTCCTCAACCTTAACCTTTATAGCTGGAATCAACACTCGATTAACTCCGATTTCGAAATCTAATTTCTCATTACTTGAATTTTCGAAATAAAAGCTTGGAGGAGCTTCGAATTCACCTAGGTCGTTAATTGATATTGGGAAATCTTCAATGACTAAATTAGAATATTCGAGCTGTTCATAATATTTATTCCAATACAATTGATGAGATTGCATCATTAGTTCTCCTTTTTTACTCGAGGGTGATTGGTTCCAATAATGCACCACCTCTGCATCTGGAACACAAACTATTCTGTAATCATTTTCAGCTGCTAAAACACACAAATCGGTGTCTTCATAATACAGGAAAAACCTTTCATCAAAGATTTTTCCTGTAGGAAATATGCTTTTATCATTTCTCACTAACAAACATGCTCCTGACAGAAATGGCTCATAAAAAGGCTCTTTTTCCATCCAAAATTTTTCAAATCTTATATCCCAATAATAGCATAATAGTTTAGCATCCAATTCTGATTTAGTAGATAAATCGAGTGCTGTTTGCATCCACCAATTTGCTCCAAGTGCTGGTGGTATTTTATATTGTCTTTCTTCATCAAGATAAAACCTAGGCCCTGCTATTATCGCATTTGAACTAATAGCTCCATTCAACAACTTCTTTAAAAAACCAGGCACCGGCATGGTATCTGGGTTGAGTATTAAATACCATTCAGATTCACTCGATTTACTCGCTTGATTTACGGCTTTCCCAAAACCAACATTTTCATTATTAGAAATGAGCTTTGTGTTCCGAAACTTTGACACCATTTCATCTAAACCCTCCTCCATACTATTATCAACAATAATAATCTCCTTCAGTTCCTCTTCACTTTCTAACAATCTTAAAAGAGAAGGAAGAAACTTAGATGTATAATAATTAACTATAATAACACTTATCTTCATCTTTTCTTTGCTTTGATAAGAAACTCATTTGTCATTAATGATTTTTTGTTCCCTAATTTAAGCTCTACTATTTTTTCGATAAACTGTTGGCCTTTTGGTGAGGGTGGAATTTGCTCATAGCTTATATTTTCTATTTCAAAACCAGCCGATTCTATAGCTTCTTTTATTGACTTCTCAGTAAACCATCTAATATGTGTTACACAACTTAATCCCCAAGGTAGATATTCAAACTTCCCATTGAGTTGATCGAAAACTAAAGTCCAATGTCCTGCATTAGGTATACTCAAAATTAAACAACCATCTGTTCGTATAAAATTGGAAATCCTTTTAAGTTGAAACCAAGGATCATTCAGATGTTCCAAAATATCTCCGCATACAATTGCATCATACTTTTTTTCTGTCTTGAAATCTTCAAGGTATCCATTAAACACATCATTATAATATTTAGATGCTACTTTTGCGGAGGTTTCGCAAGGCTCTATTCCATCAATTTTTATGTTGTCACTTTTACTTAATAGAAACTTCCCCATATTTCCATCAAAACAACCAACATCTAAAATATTCTGGGCATCATTTGGTATGTTCTGAACCAAGTCTGTTCTAACCCTATTATAGAATGATTTAAAAGTAAATACAAAGGAATTTAATAATAGTCCAGCATTTGATTTATAGAAAGAAGAATGATTATTTTTTCTCTTTAAAAAAGACTTACTTGAATATAGAATGCATCTATCGTCAAGCTTGTCTACTTTTTGAATTTTCAAGGCTTGACTTTGATATAACTCTTGTAATTCTTCATAGGTAGTTGTGTTTAAGGGAGCAAACAAGGGTGATGAAACTTGATAAGAAAAATCGCTAAAATTAAACATAGGCCCACATTCATCATATCCTTTATCAATGAGAGTTACCATCCTTTTCATCATTTGCCAATTAATAATCAAAAGAGGGTCCTTAATAGTTATTACGTATTGCGATTCTTTAATTTTATGAAAATTATCCTCACTTAAATCTTCTGGCAACCAATAAAACTGAACATTATTTTGTTCTAACGATTTTCTAAGATAAGATTCACAAAATTGATAAGCATAGTTCAACTCAAAATTGTTTATCGCTAAAAACGTTGCCCTAACTATTGCTATCACCATTTATTTCTTTCTACATTCAACAATTTATTTACCACTTCATAAGAACACTAATGCTATCTTACAGCATAAATAACAGATTTAACCTCTTCAACTCCATTAGGTATATAGGCATCAGAAAACTCATTAACAACTTCCACTTTAGAGAACCCCAATTTCTTTAAAACTTGAAAAAACCAAGATGCATTTGGTCTCCACCAAACAGACATATCGTCTTCCATACTATCGCCTCCAACATAATTCATTATTGCTCTATTTTCGTTTGAGTTCGGCATATATTGGGCTATGACAAGGGTACCAGAACAAAATTCTACAATTGATGCCAATGCTTGTAAAGGATTAATAGTATGCAACAACACATCACCAATAAAAACAAAGTCGAAGGAGGCTTTTCCCAATTTTTCAAATGAAAAATCATAAACATTTACAAAACGTCTTTTTATTGGAATGTTTAATCTTTGCGAACAAAACTCAAATGGCTCTTTGAGCATTAAATTATAAAATAGTTCGTGGTTTAATGCTTTTGGTTCTTCATAGGAGTAACCCTTGGAATACTTAATGCCTTTATTAACAACATCCTTAATATCTTGGCCGGGAAAAACATCTAACTCTAAGAGCGAAGGTAGTTCTGTAGCTGTAACATCTGCACCTCTTTTTGCAAATTCAAATGAAAAAAAACCTGTAGCTGCTCCTACATCTAAAACTGTGAGCCCCTCCATGGAATTGGGGAAATTATAAAAAGGCAATTTATTTCGCAAATCGAAAACACCTGGAGTGAGAAGTCCATTTCCCAAATCGATTGTATGATACCAGTAATAATCTTTTGGTACTTCAATATTGAGTCGTTCACTTAATCTATAAAATTCCTGCTGTCTATTTAATTGTATCATGGAAAATACTTAATTGGTTATCCTTTTATAAAATAAAATCCTCAAGTTTATTCCTTCAAAAATAGTTTTTTTAATTTTCTCAACCTAATTAGAAACTTCTTTCATTTTGTTAACTTAGCCTCACCTAATAAAACACAATTTATGAAATGTAACACTTATCATGAAGTTTATTCAGAATACCAAGAAATTGCCTCACAAACGCTAGAGGGTAAATCCGATTTAGAAATCCTTAGAACAGATTGTTATAATGAATCAGGAATCTCTTCCATTCCAAAAACTATAGTCCCATTTATTTTGCCACATTGTTCATTGCTTCAAATATTTGAGATAGATCCCAATGTTATAAAAGAAGCTAAGAAGAAAGATTACATGAATAATAAAAAGGTTTTCATTAAAGAGCAAAACATTATTACTTTTAATGAAAATGAGAGGAAATATGATGTTATTTTCGATTTTAGCACCATAGATCATATGGAATTTGAGGAGGCTATTATTGTTTTGAAGAAATACAAGTATGCGCTTAAAGAAAAGGGAATCTTATCATTAGTAGTTTGGTTGAACGAGTTTGAACATAAACACATGCCTATTGATAAGCAATACTATTTCAAGAGGGATCTGTTTGACAAGGCCATTAAGAAAAATTTTCATATTAGCAAACAAGAACATTTGTTTAGCGACCACAATTCGGAACTATGGTATTATAAACTTAGTCTCAAGAAAATGACTCTTTGGAAAAAACTTCTATTGTTTCTAAAACTAATGAAAACTTAAACAAAAACTACTGAATTTCATGATATTTTTGAATCACCTCCTCAGGTTTCCCTACCATTATAGGTTTTCCTCCTGATAATAATAAAACACGATCACAATATGCTTGAATGGTATTTAAATCGTGACTCACATGAATAATGGTTTTCCCTTTAATGATTGACTCTTTAAATGAATTCTCAGATTTAGTTTTAAAGCTTTCATCCCCAACCCCTCCAAACTCATCAAGAAATAGGATATCGGCATCTACATTAATGGCAATTGCAAAAGCCAAACGACTCACCATTCCCGAAGAAAAGTATTTTACTTTAGTATCTACAAAACTCTCAAGTTCGGCATATTCTATAATTTGATTAAAGATACTGCCTATTTTTTTAAAAGTTAATCCAAACAAGGAACCATTCAGATAAATATTCTCTCTTACTGTTAACTCCAAATCGAATCCTGTACCAAGCGCTAATCGTTGGAAACTTCCTTGAATATCAATCACTCCTCCTTTATCAGGCTGATAAACAGAAGTCATTACTTTCAGCAATGTAGATTTCCCACTTCCATTGTGTCCAATGACTCCAAAAAACTCTCCCTTCCGAATTTCTAGGTTTATATTTTCCAAAGCCTTGATAACACGGTTCTGATTGGGATTAAATATACCTGTTACTTTAGACCGAATAGAATTTGTATTTCTGTCTTTTATTTTAAAAGTCTTGCCAATATCCTTTAGCTTTATTATTGTTTCACTTGATTTCATATTATAATACCTCAATTACTTTTTTAGAATAATGCTTAAACAAAAAATAACCAATGATAAAAACCAGAAGAGCGTAGGCAAAATTCCATGCCAACAATTGAAAATCTGGAGCTTGGCCATATAATAGTACATTATGTAAATTCATAATGATTCCAGCTACTGGATTTAGCCATAAGACAATTTTATATTCTAATAACACAGATTCAGGATAAACTATCGGGTTTGCCCAAAAAGCTGCAATTAGAAAAATATCCCAAAAATGATCGAAATCGCGCAAATAGATATAAATAATGGAAAGAATATAGCTTAGACCAAATATAAGTATGATAATATTGATTAAAATAAGCGGCAGGTAGAGTACATTCAAAGTATATTCTATTTTAAAAAATAGAGATATAATAAAGTATACCAAGAAGTTAAATGATAGTGCAAATGAATTGCTCAACAATCCTGCTGATATTATATTTGATTTATCAATTTGTACCTGTTCTAGAAGATACCGATTAGAGTGCATTGAATACATTCCTTTTTTCGTTGACTCTGCAAAAAACATCCAAAATATCAGGCCTGAAAAAAGATAAAGACTAAAATTGGGAATATCTGTTTTAAAGAAAATTGTGAATACAAAATAGTAAATAAACAACTGAACAAGAGGATTAATAAGAGCCCAAACAATACCTAGACTTGTACCGTAGTATCGCTTTTTAAAATCTGTTTTTGCTAATATCCAAATCCGCTCAAGCTTATTGTTCTCTGGTAGCTTCTCTAATATCGGTTTAAATAATCTATTAATCATAAATGGAATTTGTATGGCTAAAGTAACAAAAAGCAATGATAAATAATGACAATAGAGAAATTATAATGATGAAACCAAATTAGATTCTCCAAAAATAAGAATCAAGAGATATGTTACAATGGTAACTTAAAGGAGAACTCAGAACCTTTGCCAAGAACAGACTTCACTTTAATATCGCCGCCTAATATTTCAACAAGCCTTTTTGAGATTGACAAGCCTATACCAACTCCACTGTATAATTCGCCTGTACTATGATTCACTTTTTTAAAACTTTTAAAGATAAGACTTTGGTTTTCTTCTGAAATACCAATTCCTGTATCTAAAATAGAAAACTTAACAAATTCTATCCCATCCTCTATTAGTAACTTACACATAAGTTTAATTTCCCCTTTAATAGTGAACTTAAAAGCATTATGAACCATATGCAAAATCACTTCACCAAGTAAATATGAATCTGTATGTATTTTTCGCCCATCACAATCAGAACTAAATTCGGTCTTTAAAGTTATTTGATTTAACTTTTCAAGACTTTGCTCTCCTATAGCTTTATCATATACATTAGTAAACAACCGTTGCAAATCTACATCAGCCAAATTCACCTTAATCTCATCAGTCTGCAACAGGCTGATATCGAATATATTTGTAACAATCTTCTGAAGTTCTTTTCCACTATTATTGATAATATTCATATAGGATAATATTTCTTCTTTAGATAAATCATGATCGATAAGATCAGAAAACCCAATAATAGCATTGAGAGGAGTTCGAAGTTCATGAGACATATTAGCTAAGAAGGCGGATTTTATCTTGTCCGACTCCATTGCTTTCTCTTTTGCCACTACTAATTCCCTCCAAAGCTTTTTTCTCTCAGTAACATCCTCTTTTACTGCAATATAATTGCTTATAAGTCCATTTTTATCTTGTATTGGTGAAATCACTGCCATTTCCCAAAAAAGCTCTCCATTCTTTTTTCTATTATGAAATTCGCCAGTCCAAGTATTTCCTGAGGATATAATATCCCACATATTCTTATAATATTCCTTTCTCTGGGTTCCTGCATTTAAAATACGTGGGTTCCTACCTAATGCCTCCCTAAAACTATATCCTGTCAAAAGTTCAAACTGTTTATTCGCAAATTCAATATTTCCTTTCGGGTCTGTCATTACCACGCAAACAGGACTCTGTTCAATAGCTTCTTTGAATTTTTTAAGCTCTGTATCATTTTTTACTTGACGACTTACATTCTGGAATACACAATAGGTTTTAAACTTTCCGTCAATAGGGTCTTTAGACACTTTTCCATTTAAAAGGATATCGATAAACCTACCATTTCTATGACGAATTTTCAAATAAGCATTTTTTACATATTTTCGTTCAAAAATGGAAGAAAAGTTATTTCGAAATCCCTCTTTTGATTCCTCATCCAAAAAATCACCAAACCATTTCCCAATGACCTCCTCGCGCTGATAACCCAAAGATTTTAGCCACTCTGAATTTACTTCATCAATTCTTCCTTCTACAGTTAGTGACTGATAGGGCAATGGGGAATTGACATACCACTCCTTTTGCTTTCCTAGTGAACATATCAGCTCCTCCTCCAAAACCTTATTGTCTTTTACTTGAAGTTGGAGTTCCAAGGTTTTCTCCCTTATTTTCCGTTTTAGAAAATAATTTAAAAACAAAATAGCTAAACCAAATAATAATAGGACTATCACCAAAAACACAACGATAACATTATATCTATACTCAGGATTTGGGCCATTAAGGTGTATCCATTTTTCCTTAATCTGCATTTTTCTATCTAGGGAAATATTTTGAATGGCTTTATTAAGGAGTTGATTTATTATTGGTTTGCTTTTTACGGAAGCCATGCACAAATCGTATGTAAAATCAACTTCCCCTGAAACAAACAAATTAGTAATCCCATTTTTGTCGGTCAAAAAACTCGCACTAGCCAAATCCATGATGACTGCATCAAGCTGACCAAGTGATAGTTTTTTCAAACCATCTAAATCATCTTTCTGTGTTTGAATGCTTAAGTCCGGATAATTTGTTCTCAGGAATTCATGCACTGCATAATTCTCTCCAACCCCAACATTGCAGCCTTCTAAATCATTAAGATTAAGATGTTTTTTATCGATTTTTCTGGTTATTATTATTGTTGGAATCTCTATATAAGGGATGGAGAAATCCATATATTCCCTTCTTTCTTTTGTAGATTTAATAGAAGTAATAATATCTATTTCCTCCTGTCTAATGAGCTCTAAGTTTTTAGATAAATGAAATGGCGGAGCTATAATAAAGTTGAGACCTAATTGTTCTTCAATTTCAGCTAAAAAATCGGCTGAAATACCTTTGAAAAATCCTTTATCATCGATAAAAGCAAATGGTGGGAAATTCTTTTCTGGTGCAACAATAATAGAATGATTGTGTTTCAACCACTCCTTTTCTTCGGCTGACAGCTTCACCTTTCGATTTTGCCTTCCACAAGCCGAAACCAATAATATCATGACCAATAAGACTATGTAATTTCTTATAAAATGATAACAGTATTTTTTATTGTTGATATTCATCTATCTAAGATAACCAAATTAATCCTGATGTCCTAAATTTTGAGGTAAAATAAATCTAAATTCGCTGCCTTTACCTTGCTCAGAATTAAACCATATATTTCCTTCCATTAACTCCACATAGGCTTTGGTAATTGACAAACCTAAACCCGAACCTTCATTAAACTCATCAATGGTTGTATGTAGTTGAGCAAACCTCCTAAACACATCTTTTTTCTTCTCTTCGGGAATACCTATTCCAGTATCCTTAACAAAAAATTCTACTTCTTTATGTTTTATTATACAACCAAACTCGATGGTTCCTTGCTGGGAATACTTTATGGAATTCTTGATCAAGTTAGTGATGATGGCATAGAGTTTTTCTCTATCTGTTTCTATAAAATAGGCCTCATTAATATCCTCTAGATTTAAAACAAGCTCCATCCCCTTTTTCTCTACTTCAGGTAAAAAGAAAGAATGCAGGTAAGTACAAACTCCAACAATATCAACCTTAGAAATATAAAGTTCAACGATGCCAGCATCTACTTTAGAAACATCGATTACATCATTAATGATACTGAGCATACGATTGCCGCTTTTCTCTATAATCCCCAAAAACTTATCTCGTTCTTCTTCTGATATCTCCTCATGTCTTAACAAGGCTGCAAACCCAAGAATACCATTCATTGGCGTTCGTATTTCATGACTCATATTGGCTAAAAAGGCTGATTTTAATTTGTCACTTTCCTCAGCTTTTATGAGAGCAACCTTTAGCTCTTCTTCGGCGTGTTTGCGATAAAGTGTTGTGCTAATTTGATCGGCAACAAATTCTAACATCTTCACATCAGACTTGTTAAATGCATTCTCATCTTCATAACTTTGAACCGCAATTACTCCAGTAATAACACCTTCAACAGACAAGGGAACACCTAACCAGAGTTTAGATAGACTTCCCTTTATTTCCAACTTTCCTTGCTTGACCAACTGTTTTTTTGTTGCAATATTGGCCAATAATGATTTTTGAGTATCTACGACATATTTAGTCATTGTTTTACCTGCCGGCAAATCAGTCAAAGAATCTTTTTCATCAGCAAAAAATGGCAAATCAAAAGTATCATCTTTAGCATTATAAAAAGCAACATAGAAATTTGTGGTATCAATAATTTTACCCAACTCATTTTTGACATGAAATATTGATTTCCCCAAATTATCACTAATACTCACTGCGGTAGAAATATTAAAGATGACTTTCTGTATCAATTCTGTCCTTTTTATATCGCTGATATCCGTTATAAAACCTTCTAAATGGTCCAGTTTTCCTTCTTTATCATAAATACCGCATCCCCTTTCCCTCACCCACTTAACTTGATTAGATTTTGTAACAATCTGATAATCTTTAATAATATTTCGTTTCTCATTAATAGCCAATTGCCATTCATCCCAAACAAACTTCCTCCAGTCTTCGTGAATAATTTGATTAAAGGTTACAACTTTATTATTAATAAAATCTGAAGGTTGATATTCTGTCAAATCTATACATCCCTCGCTAATATATCTCATGGTCCAATCCCTATCATTATCACAATAATATATAAAGCCAGGCAAGTTCTTTATCAGTGTTTTATGAACTCGTTCCTGCTCTTGAAGCTGTTCTTGAACTTTGGTTAATTCTGAAATATCGATAGAAACCCCAATAGTTCCTTTTAGCTCTCCTATCTCGTTAACTAGAGGATGTATGGTAAATAGAGCATCAAAATACTCACCTGATTTTCTTTTTAATCGTGAGGTTCCAGTATACCCTTTTAATCCATTCCTAAGTCTAAGCTGCATTTCTTCAAAACCATCAACATCGCTTTGTTCATGCAGAACAGCCACATCTTGGCCAATAATATCCTCTGCTTTATATTGAAATATTTTTTCAGCGCCGCGACTAAAGCCTTTTATTTTTGTGTTCTCTCCTCCAATATCAGTAAATACAAAAGCTACATTATCTGCAGTGTTTAAAAAAGTGTTTAAGTACAAATCTCTATTCAAAACTTCAAAAAAAGAATCCTGCTCAATAATTCCTTCATTATTATTAAATGTAAAATCAGATTTATTATTAATCAATAAATCCACTTGTGTCAAAATCTCAATACTATCGAAAGGAAACTTCAAAAACGATTTGCTAGAATTTAATGATAAAATATATTGTGGTATTTCTTGTTCATCCTTATAGATAAACACCTTTGGTTGTGCATATTGCAGAAGAAGGAGATCATCTTGACTATTTATATTCCTTCGAATATCATAAATGATAATATCAATTAATTCTCGATCCTCAGACAACTGATACTGTCCTTGACTAAATAGAACCTGCAATTGTTCTAAGAGTTCATTGTTTTCTCCAACAAGCCAAATATAATTCATTTCTAATAGTTATTAAAACATCATCAATAAATCTGATAAAACCAAAAACATCTAATTTGGCTGGCGTTATCATTTGATAACAATAATTGATGTTATTTGATAAAGATACACAAATTTACAAATCCTCAATACAATTTACAACTTATAAGGATTTGAAAATAATATAAAAAACATAGCCTGTAAAAACAACTTATAAGTAGCTAAAACTCTTTTGTTATGCAACTTATAAATAAAGTTGCCTTTTTAAAAAAAAGATTACTTTTACCGCCTGAAAAACCAAAAATATAATACATGAAGTACTTAAATACTTTAATCACAGGAATGGGAAGCTATATTCCCAGTGAAGTTGTGAAGAATGAGACTTTTGTTAAACAAGATTTTTACTCAGAGAAACAAGAAAGACTAGACGGACCAGGGGAGGAAATCATTAGCAAATTCAATGAAATTACGGGTATTAGAGAACGTCGGTATTTAAAAAAAGATCAATTGGTTTCTGATATGGCCGCTGAAGCTGCAAAGAAAGCTATTGAAGATGCAAATATAGATCCCGAAACTATTGACCAAATCATTTGCGCACATAATTTCGGTGATATTCATCATGGAAGCACACAAACCGACATATTACCTAGTTTAGCCTCTAGAGTTAAATATATTCTAAATATTAAAAACCCTTCTTGCACTGCATACGATATCCTTTTTGGATGTCCTGGTTGGGTTCAAGGCATGATACAAGCAGATGCCTTTGGAAAAGCAGGTTTGGGAAAACGATTTCTAGTGATTGGCGCTGAAGCCTTAAGTAGAGTGACCGATCCTTATGACAGAGATTCTATGATTTATTCTGATGGAGCTGGTGCAGCTATTGTGGAAACAGTTGAAGAGGATGAGAAAAGAGGAATGTTAAGTTCTTCCATGCAAACAGACACGGCCGATGAGGCATATTTCCTATTTATGGGAAAATCCAATAAACCAGGTTACAAACCAGATACCAAGTATATAAAGATGTTTGGTAGAAAGATATATGAATATGCTATCTCTAATGTTCCTGCCGCCATGAAACTGGCTTTAGATAGAGCTGATTTAGGTATATCAGATGTGAAAAAAGTCTTGATACATCAAGCCAATGAAAAAATGGATGAAGCCATAGTAAAAAGGTTCTATAGACTATATAAAGAAAAAATGCCTGAAAAAATCATGCCTATGAGCATCGGTTTGTTAGGGAATAGCTCTGTGGCTACAGTACCAACTCTTTATGATAAAATCCTAAGAAACGACTGCCCTGAACATGAGATTAATAAAGACGATATTTTAATATTTGCTTCTGTTGGTGCGGGAATGAATATTAACTCCTTTGTTTACAAAAAGTAGAAAAATTGCTTGAAGCAAGAAGTGCGAAGCTGGAAGTTTTCACACTCCACCTTCGCTTTTCTTGTTTATATTCTATAGTGTTTTATACCCCAGTAGATTTCTGATAAAAATCAAAAAAAAGAAAACTAAAACTGTAAAATTCCTTTGCCTTCTCTTATGATTTCAAAATCGCCATTCACACAATCCACCACAGTACTCACTTGATTATCTCCATAGCCTCCATCGATAATAATATCCACTTTATCTGAAAAATCATCATAGAGAATTTCAGGATCAGTATTGTATTCTATAATATTGTCTTGCGCATGGATAGAGGATGATATCAAAGGATAATCGAGCTGATTTACAATAGCCAAAGCAACTTGATGATCAGGAATCCTGATTCCAATGGTTTTCTTCTTATTATTGAAGATTTTTGGAATACTATTACTGGCTTCCAAAATAAAGGTGAATGGGCCAGGTAAGTTTCTCTTCATCACCTTGAAAATTGATTTATCAAAGCTTTTAGTAAAGGCGGACAGCTGACTCAGATCACTAAAAACGAAAGAAAAATCAGCTTCTTTTTTCTTAATGCCTTTGAGTTGGGCGATTCTTTCTATGGCCTTTCCTTTGCAAGGATGACATCCAAAAGCATAAACCGTATCTGTTGGATAAATAATGACTCCTCCATCCATCAGACATTCATAAACTGTATCAAGATGACGTTGTGCGGGATTTTCAGGGTATATTTTTATAATCATCTTTGAAATTTTGGACACAAATGTATTGATTTCAAGAATACTAAACCTTTAGAACGATTACAAATTGCTTTAGTAGAAACTATATTTGCTCAAATCACTATCATATACTATCTTTGCTTATCACATAATATTTACAAATGAAAAAAGCAATCAGTATTTTTTTTGTATTAGCATTAGGTCTCCTATTTTTTTATTCTTGTAGCAAAGAAGACAAACCTCAAAACTATACCAGCTATGATGTAGCCTACCTTTTGAAAAATAATATGCCAGAAGGAAAAAGGTTTATTATCACCTATCAAAACCCAGCTTTCGCTAACAAAACAACTGAGCAATATGAAAGTATTGCAGATACTTTTTGGGTAAGGTTTGAAGCTAAAAGTTTAGACAACTTATATCTAGCCGGAAGAACACGCTTAGACTCAGCAAATTACACCATGAGTATTTATGTGGATTCAAAATTGGTTGCTATTGATTCTACCTTATGTACATGGCTTTGTGACAGTACTTTAGTAGAAGTAGAATACCCACTCCCATAAACTAAATTCTAAATCATGAGTAATATTTTTAAAAGGTTCCCACGCACTTTTTGGGTGGCGAACACTATTGAGCTATTCGAAAGATTTGCTTGGTATGGATTCTTTATGCTCTTTGCTAACTACCTTACCAAGTCAAGTGATATTGGTGGTCTTGAATTTAGCCAGAATCAAAAAGGTCTGATTATGGGGATTGGAACTGGAATCCTCTACTTCTTACCAGTGATTACAGGAGCCATTGCTGACAAGTGGGGCTATAAAAAAGTACTCATATTATCCTTTTTTATATATGCATCGGCATTTATTGTAATGCCCATGTTTGATACTTTTACAGGTGTTTTCCTCATTTATTTATACTTAGCTGTTGGAGCAGCGTTATTCAAACCCGTTATCTCTGCTACTGTTGCCAAAACTACAACCGACAAAACAGCTTCCATTGGATTTGGGATTTTCTATATGATGGTGAATGTTGGCTCGTTCTTCGGCCCTTTACTCACTTTAGCTTTTAAAGACACTTCCTATGAGCTGGTATTTTATATTTCTGCAGCCATTATTTCAGTGAATTTCATTCTCATACTTTTTTATAAAGAACCTGAAAGAGAAGAAAGCAAAGAATCACTTGGAGACACTATTAAACAAGTGTTTAGGAATATCGTTACCGTATTAGTTGATTTCAAATTTGTTTTGTTTTTAATTATCGCAGCAGGTTTCTGGACCATGTATTTACAGTTGTTCTTTATGCTTCCTGTTTTTATTGAACAATGGGTAGATACTTCTTCTTGGTTTAATTATTTTTCAGCACATATCCCATTTATTGCAGAAACTTATAGCATAGGAAATCAAATGGACCCTGAGTTTATAACGAATTTCGATGCCATGTTTATCATTCTATTCCAAGTTCTTATCAGCAGTATTATTATGCGCTGGAAGGCCTTAAATGTGATGATGACTGGTTTTACTATCTCCACTATCGGACTGAGTTTAACTCTAGTTACGCAAAACCCATTATTTATTATTGCCTCACTATTCATCTTTGCCGTAGGTGAAATGACTGCCTCTCCTAAAATAACAGAATATATTGGTAGGATTGCCCCAGCAGATAAGAAAGCCCTTTATATGGGCTACTCCTTTATCCCCATGTTTTTAGGAAATATAATGGCTGGTATTATTTCAGGATATGTTTATCAGAAAACTAGTGATTTGGTTAGTTTTGTTAGAGAGGAGGCTGTTAAAATAAACCTTCAACTACCTGAAGAATTAAGTCAAAATGAAGAATTAGCTGCTTTAGCCAATGAGCTGAACATGAGTCATAGGGAATTGGTGAATTATCTTTGGACCAGCTATAATCCTTCACAAATCTGGATGGTAGTTGCAGGAATTGGGGCTATGGCAGCTGTGAGTTTATTCTTTTATAATCGCTATTTAATTAAGGATTAATAATATGAAACGCATCAACTTCAATTTACTTTATTACTTATTATTCTTATTTCTTTTATTCAGTTGCACTTCCAAAACATCAAAAAACGAAAGCATATTCGAGAAACCCCAAAAGGTGATTATAACAGGTGAAATCATCAATTACAATCCTCATAGTGACGATTATTTTATCAAATTTGGATTTGATGGTTTGTTCGATATTCAAGAAACAACGGATATAGAAATAAATGAAAATGGATATTTTAAAACCTCATTTGAAAGTTTTTTCCCTTCCAATTATTTTTTCTATTATCAGAATACCATTCCTTTTTATGCTTTCCCAGGTGATAGCATCCATTTTGTTTTTAATAACGACTCATTAAAAAAAGAATCAACTCAATATTCTCACTTGAAATTCATTCAATATTCAGGGGATTTTAGTCAAATGACAACTGATTATTTTGAATACAGCAAATTTTATTATAATGAAGTACTTGATTGGGGAAATGAATATTATTTACCTCAAAAACTAGATTCTAGTGAATATCTAAAATACATAAATATAGAACGAAACAATTGTTATCAAAGCAAATCAGATGAGTTTTTAAATGAGAAAACGCGAAGTGCTTTTTTTAAAGGATGGCTAAAGTATGAGTTAAAATACTTAGCTCTTAAAGACTTAATCCACTACAAAACCAACAAACTCAATAGAGGCAGCTATTCTTATAAAGATAACTTCCTTCCTGAAAATTACAGTTTTATACTAGAGGAGACTAATTTTGACCATATAAACGCAGTATGTAACTGGAATTACAGATCATTTATTAGAGCCAGTCAAAGGTACATAACAAGCCATAACCTACCTTCAGATTCTCTAGAAATATTATTCCAACATTACAGAAACAAAGAAAGAATCACAGCATTTAAGATTCAGGAAAAAATGATTCAGAAATCATCTTCTGGATTTGGGAAAGATTTACTGATGGGAGGTCTATACTACCAACTATTGGAATTGAGAGACCTAGAGACATTTTCATATTTTGAAGATGATTTATTAATTTCTAACTCATTTGTAAAGAATTATCTTTTATCTAAATACAATGAGTTAGTTGGGTTCTCTAATTCAAAATCAACAACGGGGATAAATACTCACTCAAAAAAAACACTCAATAATCAAATATTTGATAGTATTATTGAATTATACCCTAACAAAGTTTTATACATAGATATTTGGGCGCCATGGTGCGGGCCCTGTATGGGAGGCATAGAAGATTCTAGAAGACTCAAGCGCAAGTTTGAAGATAAAGACATTGTATTCATATATTTAGGATATAACTGCTCTAAAATCTCATGGGAAACTACAATCAACGAGAAAAAGATAAAGGGTGAACACTTTCACCTATCTAATAATCAGAGTTCCGTTTTGAGTAATCGATTTAAAATAACAGGAATACCAAGATATATAATCGTCAATAAAAAAGGAGAAATTACCAACACAGATGCATCTTCTCCTTATGAATTTGAAACTCTAAAAGAAGAATTTGAACGGCTCTTAAAAGAATAATCAATTCTTTTTTTCCTTCTTATAATGATAATGAATTCGAGTAGGTCGAGCCTTTTCGTCTAAAGCCGTTTTATCTGCTGGAGTAGTGGAACGCCAATAAGCATTTTCATCATCTGGCACATCACTATCGTCCCATACAAAAACCTCCTCTTCTGGTCCTTCCTTTCTAAAATAGAAGGCCATTAAAGCTCCAGAGACAAATCCAAATAAGTGGCCTTCCCAACTGATGTTCTTATCAGGGAAAAATTCTGGAAAGAATCCCCAAATCATACTTCCATATAAAAAGGCGACTATCATGGTTAAGGTAAGTAATCTTCTATTATTTCTTATGATTCCCGAAACAAAAAGAAAAGAAGCCAAACCATAAACTACCCCACTGGCACCAATATGATAAGCATCGCGAGCTCCTAACCAAAGCCATATTCCACTTAAAACCCAAATGAGGAGGAGGATTTTCCAAGCCACATCTCTATAAAAATAGAAAAGCAAAGTTCCTAAAAACATAAAGGGTGTAGAATTGGATATCAAATGACCCCAATCGCTATGTAAAAATGGCATGAGAATGATTCCTGGAATTCCTTTCAACTCGAGCGGATAAACGCCTAAAAATGAAAAGCGGATTTCAAATAAATACTCCACCAACTTCACCACCCACATAATAAGTAGTAAGACAAGGGGATAAAACCCGGCTTTTAATAATTCTATTTTTTCTTTTTGTGAAGACATAAGACTTTTGTTATCAATAATGATACTAGAAATCATTATAGCCAATATGGCATAAAAAAAGAGGCCTCAGCCTCTTTATATTATTAGAATTTATTGTCCTAAATAGGACTTTAGTAGTTTGGAGCGTGAAGGATGTTTGAGCCTTCGAATGGCTTTTTCTTTAATCTGACGAACGCGTTCACGAGTCAAATCAAATTTATCACCAATTTCATCAAGGGTCAATCCATGATTCATTCCTATTCCATAATACAGATTAACTACTTCTCTCTCCTTGTCGGTAAGAGTAGATAGAGAACGTTGTATTTCCTGAGTTAAACTCTCTCTAATGAGATGTTCATCAGATTTTGGTGTATCATCACTTACAATAAAATCAACCATACTGGTATCATCATCTGTTGACAATGGAGCATCAATAGAAACAGAGCGACTTGAAATACGCATGGCGGCATTTACCTTAACTTCAGAAGTTTCTAAGTGCTTAGCAATTTCCTCCTCCGATGGTGGACGATTTAGTTGTTGTTCTAGTAATGAAATGGTTTTCTTTATCTTATTAATGGATCCTACTTGATTAAGTGGCAAGCGAACAATACGAGATTGCTCAGCAAGGGCCTGCAAAATAGACTGGCGAATCCACCATACGGCGTATGAAATAAATTTGAATCCTCTAGTTTCATCAAATCTACGAGCGGCTTTTATTAAACCCACATTACCTTCATTAATAAGGTCAGGTAGGCTGAGCCCCTGGTTCTGATATTGTTTAGATACAGAAACTACAAAACGCAGGTTTGCCTTCACTAGTTTGTTAAGCGCTATTTCGTCTCCTTCTTTTATTCGCTGGGCAAGTCTTACTTCTTCCTCAGCTGTGATCAAATCTTCCCGACCAATATCCGTAAGATATTTATCCAAAGAAGCATTTTCACGGTTGGTGATCGATTTATTTATTTTTAGCTGGCGCATTTTCTTTAATTTAAATTATTGAGATAGATGATGCTAACTAAGCAAATATAAGACTAAATTGGAGATATTCCAAATAAGCTAAATAGTCATATTGTTAAAAAAGCAAAAAGCTCTATTGCATCATTTATTAATCAAAAACATAGCTAAAGAGTTATTATTGCCTGAATATGAATACTTAACTCTTTTTAACATGAACAATATCCTTTCAAATTCATCTTTAAATTACGGAAATGATATAGCAATATTGGGAAGCTTAAGAATGGTTTAATCTAACCCTTGGATCTAAAAAAAGAGTAAAATGCCAATTAAAAACGATAAGCTGCCTTACGCAGAGCAACCATATTTTTAATTGGATTTGGGGGATTAAGTTCTTTGGCCAGAAATTTATAGATTTTAATTCTGATTTCATTGGCTTTTCTTGTATCAATTCTATCGAAAGAATGTCCTCCTGGAATTTCTTTATATATTTCATATTCAAATGCTTTACCATCTGCTTTAAGAGATTTGATAAGATGCTCTACCTCCAAAACATTTACATCATCATCGTTGGTGTTGGTATGAATCAGAAGTGGTGTATTTTTCATTTTATAGGTATTCCATGCTGGCGACCTCCTACGGTATTCTGCGATGTTTTCCTGCGCTGTAGCTCCAATATGGTAATCTGCCGAATATAAGGCTCTGTATCCATCATCCATATATCCCATACGGGCTACTAAATCGCTCACCGGAACTCCAGCAAAGGCCACTTGATATTCTTTAGGATGATCAAAAATATTCATCAAGCTAATCATACCACCATGACTCCAACCCATTATACCCACCCTATTTCCATCAACAATATCATAGTTTTCTACCATGTGGTTTCTGGCTGCAAAAACATCCTCATTTTCCAATCCTCCATAGTCTATACTCTCGTAATACGATTTTCCATAACCCGTGCTTCCACGATATTCAGGGGCAATGACTATATATCCCTGAGCCATTAATTCACGGACAATATGAGTGTAATAGGTAGTTAAATCTCCATGGACTCCTCCGTGTGGCAATACTATTAAAGGATATTTTTTACTGGCATCCACTGATTTTGGAATAAACACATAAGACCAAAATTTCAAGGGGTTTCCATAACTCATATGGGTTTCACTTTTGATATTGGAAGCTGGAGGGCCTGGAATAAAAATCTTGTCTATAAAAGCTATGTCTCCTACTTTTTCAAACCAGAGGAGGTCTTCGTTTTGCTTATTTACCTTATTAAATTGATGTTGTAAGTTATCGAGTTGAGATTCTAGGATTTCCAGTTTTTCGAGTAATTGAGTATTTGAGTCTTGAGCAATTAAAGATATTGAGAAAATTGAGAGAAACAATAACGAAACAATTGATTTGAACATGTTCATGAGTATTTGTTTGATTATGAAATTCAAAAATAGGGAATTATCTATTTAACTAGACAATTCCCTAGGCTTTTGGGTTTAATACATAAACCCAAAAAGCCAAAGCGGAATTTTATTATGATATCCTACTTCCAAATCATCAGCTGCTATAAAAGAATCGGGTAAATCAGCAATTTGTTCAAAGGTCTTTTTTCGTCCTCCAATTTCAAACAGATACCTATTATCAATTTTAAAATCTCCTTCTTTCGCAGATTTCACCACATGAGATTTACACATTTGATTCATAAAAAACGTTTCTCGCATGGTTTCTTTTATAGATACATTACCTGAATGCAATGATGATAAAAGTGAAGTATTATTCATATAGATTTTATCTGGCTTGGTTAAATATCCATCAGACGAACCTACTAAACGGATATTCTTTATCAGATTTGCCCTATCCAAAGCACCTAATAAACGAAGTAATACATCTCGACTCAAACCGGTTTTAGAGCTCAAGGCTGTTATATTTACTTGATAAGGAACATTATCAGCCAAAAGCGCGACAAGCATTTTAAGTTTATATACTGTGGCATACGATATCTTTTCCAAGACTTGTAAATCTCGCTCGATAATAATATTAATCACACTATTTAAGCGCTCATGATATTGCCCTTTTGCTTCCTTAAAAAAAGGATAAATGCCCTCACTCAAATACTCGTTGAACCATGGAATAATAGACTTCCCCTTGGTAATTTCTAAAGATATCTCAGTATGATTTTTTAAGACCTCCTCAAAAGAATACACTTTACCTTCATACTTGCCCGAAAGCATTAAATATTCTCTAAATGACAGTTCATGAAGATTATAAATTGCAGCCCGTCTACTTAAATCAGCTTCTGCTTTATGAATTTGTAAAGCTGAAGAACCAGAAAAAACGATTTTCAGATCATGATAAATATCATGGAGGTTTTTAATGTCCATAGACCAATGAGGATAATGATGAACCTCATCTATAAACAAATGCCTCCCTCCTTTCAAATAGAATTCCTCGGCAAAATCGAACAATCTATTTTTCAGAAAGTAGAAATTATCGAGACTCACATATATCCATGATCTAGATGATTTGGAATGTTTCTTCAAATATTGCAACATTAATGTGGTTTTACCCACGCCTCTGGCACCAGTTAATCCAATCAACCTGTCCTCCCACTCAATTTCATATAACAAATACCTTTCAAAATCACTATTTGTATTTGAAACTATCCTATCCGAAATTCTAATTAATTCATCCATCATTTTTGTATTAAAAACCAAATATACATATTTTGTTGTTTATATACAACGTTTTATGTATTTTAATGTATTTCAAACACAACACATAATACATTTCAGGAATTTGCATAAGCAGCTTTCGTTGTTTAATAACAACACTTTGAGTCCGGTATTAGCTTTTAAATAAAACACTTAACCATCAATCAGCATCTCCCAATTCTTAAACTTTTCTAAAATTCTTGTCCATAAAATTTATTATGCATACATTTGAATTTACAAAAAACAAATGAACTAAATTCACTGAACAACAAGATGTTAATCTGCATTTTTAAGATTATCATTTTTCATTTTTTAGCTGTTTTAAAACCAAATAGATGACATACGAAATTTTACAAATCAATCAAAAAGATGGAATTGCACTTGTAACCATCAGCCGACCAAAAGCAATGAATGCACTCAATACCCGTTTTTTTGAAGAAATGGATCATGCTGTTTCTCAATTTAAAACTGACGAAAACCTAAGGGCGGTTATCATCACTGGAGAGGGAAAAGCATTTGTAGCTGGAGCAGACATTGCAGAGATGAAAAACAAAACCCCAGAGGAAGGTAGCATATTCGCCACTCGTGGACAAGCTACTTTTTCGAGTTTTGCAGAATTGCATATTCCTGTTATAGCTGCCATTAATGGATTTGCTTTAGGTGGCGGTTTAGAATTGGCCATGGGAGCAGATTTCAGAATTGCGAGTACCAAAGCAAAATTTGGTCAGCCAGAAGTTAATCTTGGTCTTATTCCTGGTTTTGCAGGAACCCAAAGACTCAGTAGGCTTGTAGGACTAGCCGACGCCCTATTTTTACTCACCACAGCCGAAATGATTGGAGCAGAGGATGCATTAAGAATAGGTTTGGTGCAAAAAGTGGTAGAACCTGAAGCATTAATAGATACTTGTATGCAAATTGCTAAAACCATAGCAGGGAAAGGGCCTCAAGCAGTTTCTAAAGTAAAATCAGTTACTCATAAAGGCTTTGATATGTCTTTGGAGGAGGGTAATAAACTAGAAGCTGAGCAATTTGGAAGCCTATTTGGTAAAGGCTCAGAAGGAGCTGAAGGCATGGCTGCTTTTTTAGAAAAAAGAAAGCCTAATTGGTAATTTGGGTACTGGGTGCTAGATGCTGGGTAAATAAAAACATTGAAAGAAAACAAATCAACAATATGACTTACGAAGAAAGATTGCAAAATGTAACAGTTTTGGGAGCTGCTGGAAAAATGGGCAGTGGAATATTACTGTTAACGGCGGTTGAAATGACCAATTTGAGTCTGATGCCGGAAAATAAAAGAAAAACATTTGTTTTAAATGCCATGGATTTATCCGATGAAGGTCTTCATGGTTTAATGAAATATGTAAAATCTCAGGTTTTGAAAATTGCCGAAAAGCAAACAGTATGGCTTCGTTCGGTATATGCTGACAGAGAAGATTTGATAGAAAATGGCGAAATCATAGAGCAATATATCTTTGATGTTTTAAACATGATTCGCCCAACTACAGCTATGGAAGTAGCCTATCGTTCTCATTTGGTTTTTGAGGCCGTTAGTGAAAATCCAGATTTAAAAGTAAAGATATTATCACAAATAGATAGCAACAACCCTAACAAACCTTGGTTCTTCACCAATACCAGTTCTGTACCAATCAACTTAATAGATGAAGGAGCAAAACTAGGGGGCAGAGTGCTAGGTTTCCATTTCTACAATCCTCCAGCCATTCAAAAGTTGGTTGAATTAATCACCACCTCCTCTACTCTACCAGAGATGAAAGAGTTTGCACTAGCTTATGCAAATGGCTTAAAGAAAGTTGTGGTTCCTTCCAATGATATTGCTGGTTTTATTGGCAATGGCCATTTTATGCGCGATGGTCTTCATGGCTTAAGCGAAGTTAAAAACCTAAGCGTTAAATATACTTTCCCTGAGGCTGTTTATATCATGAATAAAGTGAGTCAAGATTTCTTAGTTCGCCCCATGGGGATATTTCAGCTGATTGATTATGTAGGAATTGACGTAATGCAATTTATCATGAAAGTGATGAACCCATATATGGAAAATGAAAATCTTCATAGTGATATTATAGACCAATTTATTGAGCTGGGCGTAAAAGGTGGTCAAATGAGCAGTGGCGCTCAAAAAGATGGCTTCTTAAAATACGAGAAAGGTCGTCCAGTTGCTGCATTCGATCCAAATACCGAGGAATATGTTTCATTTGAAACTTTTGCTGAGAAATGTGATAGTCAAATTGGAGCTTTACCAGAAGGTGCTATTCCTTGGAAAAAAGCGGTGAGATTAAAGAACAAAGAAGAAGTATTTGGAAAATTCTTTGGCCATATGAAGTCCTTGGATTCATTAGGAGCTCAGTTGGCTGCAAAATATGGCGCTCGTTCCCACGATATCGGAACAACTTTAATTAATGATGGTGTGGCAGCTAACAAAGAGGATGTGAATACTGTAATGCTTACCGGATTTTTCCATGCCTACGGTCCTATCAATGATTTTTTCAATTAAAAAATGAAGACAATGCGTAAAAAAGTATATATGACGGCCGGTTATAACACCATTTCATTAGGAACCGGAAGAAAAGAATTTAATCCAAAAAAGCCTCGTCCAGGAATTGAAGACTATTTAAAAGAAGCCGGACAAGGCGTTTTAAAACAAATAAAAGGTGGCGCAGATAGTGTTGACGAAAGTATCATGGGAAACTTCATGGCTGCCCGCTTTAATAAGCAAGCCAACCTTCCAGGTTTTTTCCCAATGATAGACAAAGGCCTAGAATACAAACCCGCTACCTCTGTAGAAGGTGCCTGCGGCTCTGGTGGCCTATCACTTATGGGTGGAATTCGCTCCATACTGGGTGAAACTGCAGATGTGGTCTTGAGTATGGGCGTTGAAGTTCAAAATACCGTAAAAGCTATTTATGGAGCTGATATTTTAGCTGGTGCGGGTTGGTACAAAGAACGTAAGAAAGGTCATGCCTATTTCTTCCCTGGCCAGTTTAGCGACAGAGCTGGAGCTTATTATGAAAAATACGATAGAGATAGAGCTAGAAAAGGGATGGCCCAATGGTATGCCAATGCCATAGAAAATGCCCGTTTGGATCCTACGGCTCAAGAATTCCACAATACTCATCCTGACCCTTATGCTCAGTCATTAAAAATGGAACCCAATGGAAAAATATTTGTGGATCATTTAAACTTTATGGACTGTTCCAAAGTATCAGATGGTTCAAGTGGAATTATCATTGCATCGGAGGAGGGTTTAAAAAGAATTGGTGTGGATAAGAAAGATGCTGTAGAAGTGATTGCTTTTGCACAAACCATTAGAAATATCACAGAACAACCAGCAGACAGAACAGAGCTTACTGCTATTAAAAAGGCCATTGAGAAAGCTCTAGCAAACGCAAGTATCACAGTGGAACAAGTGGGGACTATTGAACTTCATGACTGTTTCTCAATTGCTGGAATCCTCACCATTGAGGCATTGGGATTAGCAAAACCTGGTGAAGGTTGCGATTATGTTGCTGCTGGAAAAACTAAGAGAGATGGCGAAATGCCAATTAACACAACTGGAGGATTAGTAGGTTGGGGACATCCAACAGGAGCCACAGGTGTACACCAAGCTGTAACCATTTGGCAACAACTCACGGGAAATGCTGGAGATTCTCAAATAGAAATGAAAGCCGATCGTCCTTATGGAATGACCATCAATATGGGTGGTGATGATGTCACAGTTAGTTGCATTATTTATAAGCAGGGATAGGTAAAAAATCACAAAAAAGTAAAAGCAAGAAACTAATGAGTTTCTTGCTTTTTTTATCCTTCCTACAGTTTATGAGTCATATACAAAGCTTTTCAGAGATTATTTAATGAATAGTTTAAAAAATCATAAATAAAATACGATTTTTGGGGATAAATCGTTTATTAGCATGATGCATACCAAAATTAAAAAAGGACTTATTATAAGTGGGGTATCTATACTCAGCTTTATACTCCTATTGGCCCTATTTTTCTCGTTCATCTATATTGGCATTTTTGGCCCATTACCTTCTCAAGAAGAGTTAAAAGATATTCATAAGGAAGAAGCTTCCTTAGTACTCTCCTCCGATGGCAAATTATTAGGTAAATTTTTTGCTGAGAATAGAACTAATATCTCATTTAAAGAAATCCCTCCACACTTATTACAAGCTCTTATTGCAACTGAAGACAAACGTTTTTACGAGCATGAAGGCTATGATGTGAGAAGCTATTTCAGAGTCTTCTTTAAATCTATTCTTTTGGGCGACAAAAGCTCTGGAGGCGGAAGCACTATTACTCAACAATTGGTAAAAAATCTATATGGGAGAAACTACCACAGTTTTCTCTCCATGCCCATCAATAAGGTAAAAGAAGCCATTATTGCAGCCCGAATGGAAGAAGTGTATTCCAAAGAGGAAATTCTACTTTTATACTTAAACTCTGTTCCCTTTGGCGAGGAGGTTTTTGGTATTGAAGCTGCTGCTATTAGATATTTCGACAAACATGCTTTTGAACTAAATATTCAAGAATCAGCAGTACTTGTTGGCGTTTTAAAAGCCAATACTTTTTATAATCCACGATTGAATCCGAATAATGCAACTGGGAGAAGAAATCAAGTGATTCAGTTAATGGCAAAAGAAGAGTTTATTAGTACAGAGGAGTCTGATAGTATCCAGCAAATGGCTTTAGATTTATCTTATGCTAATTATCAAATAGCATCTCCTGCTGCTTACTTCGTAAGACAAGTAAAAAAGAGAGTTACGAGTATTTTGGAGGACATCAAATCACCTAATGGTCAAGCTTATAACCTGGAAAAGGATGGTTTGGTCATACATACATCACTCAATAGTAAAATACAAGAATTTGCAAGTCAGGCCAGTCAAAAGCAACTCAGTAAAATGCAATTGCTCCTTGATAAAGAGTTGAACAGACGAAACTACAGAAGGAATTGGGAGAAAAGCTTACTTCAGGATTATTCAAAAACTGAACTCACAGATCGAAAAAATAGAGAAGTATTTGATTGGGATGGTATTAAAGTAGAAGAAATGAGTTTGGCTGATAGTTTATGGCATTATCATAAGATGCTAAATTCGGCTGTTTTGATTACTGAGCCCTCCACAGCTCGAGTATTATCATGGTTAGGCGGAAATAATTATAGATACCTCCCCTATGATATGATTTTTGCTCAAAGACAAATTGCAAGCACCATTAAGCCATTTATTTATGCTGCTGGTATAGAATCAGGATTATCCTCTTGTGATTATTTGGAGAACGAAGTAAAAGAATACGAAGCATATAAAGGCTGGAAACCGGAGAATTACAATCATCAGCAAACAAAAGATTCCTCAGTGGCCATGTGGTATGCCTTGATCAATTCCATGAACTTACCCACTGTGGATTTGTATTTCAAAACAGGACATGATGCCGTAGCCGATTTATTAAGAAGATTAAATATTCACGTTCCAAAGAACGAAACTCCAGCACTAGCTTTAGGTGCTTTAGATGCATCTCTCTATGAAATGACATTAGCATACGGTACACTTGCCAATGGAGGAAATATACATAAAGATCTATCCATGATTGATAGCATTACAGACGCCAATGGATATTTAATCTATAAAAATCCAATATCAAAACCCTCCACAGCAATTGACGAACAAGTATGTGCGCAAATATCGTCCATCCTCCAAAAAGCTATAAACGAAGGAACCGGCAGACAAATAAGGTATCGTTTTGGAATCAGAAGTGATTTAGCTGGAAAAACTGGAACAGCACAAAATTATAGCAATGCTTGGTTTATGAGTTTCACTCCAAATCTAGTCATTGGGACATGGGTAGGTGCTCGCTCTCCAGAAGTTCATTTTAAGGGTGGATTGGGTAGTGGTTCTGCTTTGGCTTTACCCATCAGCGGTGATATTCTACAAAATATTGAAAAGAACAAAATTCTAAAAAATGAATATCTAAACAGCTTTTCTACCGATACGACTCTGTTATCAATACTTGATTGCCCAGCCTATAAAGAAAAAGGAGTAGATGGGTTCTTCCATCGCCTATTTAATGGAAAAGGTGAGGATAAAAACATAAAAGTGGATAGCGGGAGAACAATTTCCAAAAAAGACAAAAGACAAGCCAAAAAAGACACAAGAAGAAAGAAAAAAGAAGACAAAGAAAAGACCAAAGTTGGAAAGTTTTTTGACCGTTTATTTAAGGGGAAGAAGGGTGATAAATAAAAAGGAACCACTTAAACCAAGGTGACTTTAAATGAAATTCAAATTACTAAGTAATTAGTGTTGTATTAAAAGGGGAATTAAAACCATGCTATTTAATTTTCCATATGCAAGTTGAATTGCTTAATCTTTTATAATCTGATATGAAGCTTTCTTTTTCCCTAGTCCCTAGACCAAAGCCAATCTAATTAATATGATTACTCCACCTCCAATTCTAGCTCCACTGCCAACGGAGGACCATCATTTCCATTGTTAGGAGCTGGTGACACCTAGGAAAAACCATTTGAGAATACTAACATAAACTACAATTCCAATAAGTTTTTTACTCTTTATAAATCTAAATTTTATGATTTATAAAATGATTTTTTTAGTTCTAAGTTTTTCATTCCCTTTGAGCTGGACAAGCATAGCACCACTTATATGATTTAGATTAAAACTTTGTGTTTTTTCATGCGATAGCTCTTTTTCAAAAACAACTCTTCCAGTTAAATCGTAGAACGTAATTTGCTGATAGTCTTCAGACTTGTCCATGCTTACATATACTATTCCGTTTGAAGCATAAACTTGCATATCTTGTGCTTCATTCTCATCTATACCAGTTGCCATCAAATGAAGAATAAATCGCTCTTCTGAATCAGTAATTTCCCAGTCGAAATAATAAATTCCTTTTGTAAGGTCATGGAATTTATCTATCTTAGTATCCTCTAGTTCTACAGAAGCAATATCATGAATTTGATCAAGTCTAATTGAATAATAGCCATTTATATCATTTCTAAATCCAAGAGGAATCATTTCACTTTCTGGTCTAACATCTATAGAGAATTGATTTTCATCTTTAATAGAATAAATCTGAGAAATGCCTTCTACATTTGTAAAAAATTTAATAGCATCATATGTAAAATCGTAACCTGAAACGGTTTGGGGATTGAATTTAATCCATAATTCATCTTCGTAATCACCATTTGATGCCGCGATGACGACACCGTTGCTTATCGTATTTTTTGACTTATAATAGCTTGTTGCATTGCTATGTGTTCTATCACTATTTTCAACAGTAAATGTACCAGAGGAGGCTGGAAGAATAAAGAAGCCTTGCATGGGAGGAATATTGGGGGATCCCGTTCCTATACCATCATTATAACTTTCATATGCTGTTCCGTTATGATAATTTACGGCCCCATAAGTATCATCTAATCCTGTCCAATCAATAGAAGATGGATAGGGATTGCCAATAAGATTTGCCTTGTTATAGAGTCCTCCAGTACCATCAGTTGTTAGAGCTATACTCTGGCTTCCAGAATTAGGTGTTCCAGTAAAAGTGTGTATATCCGATCCACTACCAGTGGACCAAAATCCAAATCCTTTTGCTGGTACTAAACTTACATTGGTTTCGATTATTTCATACCACAATGCATCTTCTTCACTCCAGGTCTGTAAATAGTCACCAATAAACATCCCACTAAAAGCATCAGCAACTGGAGATGAAATATAGTGCCATTGACCATTTGAAATACTTCTTTGTACATGAAAAGTTCCGTTATTTGTTATGGTTCCCTCAGTAATTAGACTCCCCCCTGATTCTACAGTAAGCGTAACGCCAGAATTAACAATCAAATTGTCACTTTCAGCTTGAACCCCACTGGCAATAACCGGAGCTATCCCTACATCTGTAATAGTTACATTATCAGAACTTGTTGGAACAGAATTCCCATACCAGTTAGTGGCTTTACTCCAATCGCTATCCTCTGCTCCCGTCCAAGTATAGGCATCATATAAAACTTCAATAAGAGTTCCATATGCTCCAGATCCATTACTAAAATCAAATTTCTTTGTGTAACTATTATTTACAGGGTTGATCTCAAATAAGACACCTTTTCCATTAACTCCACCACTACCTGTCATCCCAAATAACTTTCCATTAGAAGCTTGAAATAAAGATCCTCTGGGAGACTGCCCCTTAGTGGTACCATCAAAGTCTAGTATTTTTGAAAAAGTATTGAGGCTAGGATTGTATTCAAATAACACACCTTTATTATCTGTTCCACCATAAAAGGTCATTCCATACAGTTTTCCATTAGAAGCTTGCATTAAGGAGCCTTGAGGAGAACTCCCATTGTCACCATCAAAGTCTAATCTTTTGATATAATCACCAGTGACTGGATCGAATTCAAATAATACACCTAAGTCATCTGTTCCACCATTGGAGGTCATCCCGTACAGCTTTCCATTAGAAGCCTGAATTAAAGAACCCAAGGGATTTGCCCCCTTAATAGAACCATCAAAATCTATTTTTTTACTGAAAGTTGAACTTCCTAAATCATATTCAAATAAGACACCTAAACCATCTGTTCCACCATTGGAGGTCATCCCGTACAACTTATCATTAGAAGCCTGAATTAAAGAGCCTTGAGAATACCGTCCTGTGAGAATATTATCAAAATCTATTTTATTAGTATACACATCGTTTACCGGGTCATATTCAAATAATACACCACCCAAATTTGCTCCACCGGTTTGGTTCATTCCATATAGCATTCCATTAGAAGCTTGTATTAAGGAGCCAACGGGACTTCTCCCTTTATCAGTTTCAAAATCTACTTTTATAGTATAGATTCCGTTTGCCTGGTCATATTCAAATAATACACCATAATTACTTGCTCCACCGCCATTAGCCAGCCCATAAAACTTTCCGTTAGAGGCTTGGAGTAAGGCTCCCCAAGAACCATACCCATTATAAGCAAACATAAAGTCTATCTTTTTGGAATAAGTATCGCTATTCAAGTCAAATTCAAACAATACACCCTCATTAATCAACCCTCCAAATTGGGTCATTCCATATAGTTTTCCATTAGAAGCCTGAATTAAAGAACCTAAGGGATTTGCCCCCATACTAGAACCATCAAAATCTATTTTTTTGGTGATTGTTCCGCTTCCTGGATTGTATTCAAACAACACACCCTTAGAAGATATACCTCCTGATTCATTCATACCATAAAGCATTCCATCAGAAGCTTGAATCAAGGAACCATATGGGTTTTGGCCCATATTAGTACCATCAAATTCTATTTTCTTTATAAAACTGTTATCCGAAGGATCGTATTCAAATAGTACACCTTTACTATTCGTACCCCCTAATTGAGTCATCCCATAAAGCTGACCATTAGAAGCCAAGAATAAAGAGCCTGTGGGATACTTCCCGTTGTTGGTATTATCAAAATCTATTTTCTTTGTAAAACTGTTATCTGAGGGATCATATTCAAATAGTACACCTATATTATTCGTACCCCCTAATTTGGTCATCCCATATAGCTTATTATTAGTTGCCTCGACTAAGGATCCGTAGGGCATACTCCCTTTGCTAGTACCATCAAACTCTATTTTCTTCGAAAAACTGTTATCTGAAGGATCATATTCAAATAGTACACCTTTACTATTCGTACCCCCTAATCGAGTCATCCCATATAGCTTTCCATTATCGGCTTGTAGTAAGCTACCATGAGGTGAGCCGCCCTTGTTTACATTATCAAAATCTATTTTCTTGACAAAAATATCGGTTGCAGGGTCGTATTCAAATATGACACCCTGATTAAATGTCCCTCCAATTTCGGTCATCCCATATAATTTTCCATTAGATACTTCGATTAAAGACCCAGTCATTTTGCCCCCTTTGGATGTTACATCAAAGTGTATTTTTTCGGTATAACTTCCATTGCTTGGGTCATACTCAAATAATACACCCACACCATTTACTCCTCCATTTTGGGTCACCCCATATAGTTTTCCATTGGATGCTTCGCATAGTTCTGAATAGCTGGGGTTTGTCCCATCATACCTTTCAAAACTAAAAGAAAGAGAATGGTTTTCCCCGTTAACATCTGTTTTGAAAATTGTACCACTATTACCGTCGCCACCTGCGGAAGTAAGTCCCCAGAGTTCTGGAACTTGTGCTTTAAGCTTGGGTATAAAAAGAATTATAATGGTAATTATAAAAAGTAGGATTTTATTCATTTGATTGTTTTAGCGTTAATTTAATTGTTAAGATCTCATATAGCAGATACCTATCATATGATTTATAAGAGATACAAGAATATTGGTCATTACAAAGGTAGCGTTAATACCTCCCAAAAATACTTACAAATATCTTAGAAAACAACTGTAATTCAGGTCAATACAAGAATACAGACATATTTTATTCGAATCCCTTTATTAATAGGTATTACAATGCCTATTAATTTTGAAAAACTTATATGTTAATTATTTAACACTAAAAATTGAATTAAAATTATCTTTTAGAAATAATATTATTCTTCAATAATTAGAATCAAATAAGTAATTAAATACCAATCTTTAGTCTATTGCTGAATGAGATGGCTCAATAAGACTTTTTAATAAAGAATTTGATTGTTGAACTGATAAGATTTTAATTAGAAAAAAGAAGACAAAGAAAAAAACCAAAGTTGGAAAGTTTTTTGACCGTTTATTAAAAGGGGAAGAAGGATGATAAATAAAAAGCAGAATTTATTATTAAATTCTGCTTTTTATCATCAATTCTAATTTTCTAGAATACATCCTTATGGGGAAGGTTAATAATATTAATAGTTGCATTCACTATAGAATCAGGATTATTATAATACCTTAACTGCATCTCTAAATCTATGATTTCATAAACATCGGTTCTTGCGCTTTTTTTCATAAAACCACTGGAGGTTCCACCAAAAAATGTTTCAAAGCCTCTAAATTTTAAATAAAATCCAATATAAGATCCTTGCGGGTCGGGAATAATGGACCCCGATTGTTGAAAAAGATTATATATATCTGGTTCTGAGGACAAATTCAAAATAATATCTTGGCTTGAAAATTGCGAATAATAATCGGTCAGGCTAAGCTTCAACCATTCTGTTTGATTTACTTGAGCCCAGGTGAAATAGTTAGACAAAGCATTTCCTTCCCCTAATCCAAACTCATAAACTTCGCCATTCATGATTAGCTTTCCTACGGGTCTTAGCATAGTTAGCTCAATAGTTTCTGTGTGTGTGTATCTTCATTTCCTTGAGCATCAAAAACGTGTAAAGTGACATCAAAACTCATGTTAGTATACAAATTATACAAGCCATATAAGTTTTCTGGGTTTTCCGCCTCTGAAGTATTACCATCATCAAAATCCCAATAATAACTCACCACATCACCAGTGGATTGATTCTCGAACTTCACTCTGCAAGTATCTAAATACATATCAGGATAACCAGGTGTGATAAAAGATGATTGTGTTCCATATACAAAATGAGCATTTATATTAGGGCCACCACCGCCTGAGCCGCCACCTGAACCACCGCCTGAGCCACCGCCACCGCCATAAGGCCATGTGGATATGCTTTGAGAATATTGATCTAAACCCGATTGAAAATTACTCACCTGACTAATTTTAAATGAACCAGAGGTAAAAGTAATATAATCCCCTACTCCACCTTGATCACTCATGATGATGGTTCCTTTAAAACTACCTTCAATATTCTGTTCATCTATCTTAGTGATGGTCACAGTTGGTACCTCATATTTATCAATACTCTCATCCTCCTCAAACTCCGGGTAGCTTTGATACCAATCATAAGAATCGGCAGTTTCCTGATATACAAGCATATCTACAATTCCGGCATAAGCTAAACCATTATCATACTCAGTCCCCATTTTATAAGTCCCTAGAGCGTATGGAACTGTAAAAGCAATACCTTCTTGGGTATACATATGGCCTATTCTAATTCGCTTGATATTCTCTCCAATGCTTTCTATGTACTCGGTGCTCATTTCTGCACCGAAGTATTCTCCTTCATATTCGTATGTAGTTCCATCTAAATCTATTGCTGTAATTCTATTATTGGAGCTTTCTTCTATCTCTACCTGAGTATTATCAAGAATTTCATCTTCTGATTCTGGTGAACAGGCGAACATAATTCCTATTAAAAACACTACTTTAATGATCCAATAAAAAGTTTTCATTTGCTTATTTATTTTCATTTCTAAATCAATTTATTGTTTGTGAAACAAAAAAAATAAAACCCCTAAATAAAGCCAAGTATTTTCCTGTTATCATTTTGTTAATCAAGTATTGTATTACCTGATCAGCCCCATCTATTTTTTCCATGTTAAAAAAGAAAAAGTTGTCTAATATTTAGATATATATCAAAAAAAAGGCAACCAAATGGCTGCCTTTTCAAATGATATTTGATTATAAGTTATTGAACCACCACACGTTTAACACTATGCTGTTCTCCTTGCTGGACCATTATCATATAAACCCCTCTTTCATACTTTTCTAAGTCGAAGTCTATTTTAATAATCGTTGCAGAATTATCAACAATCTTACGTTCTATTACTCTACGTCCACGGAAGTCATAAATTTGAATATTAACTTCATCCTCTGCTCCAATGAGCTCAAGAACAAATTTACCATCAGTTGGGTTTGGGTAAAGTCCGATATTCATTTCTGAATTACTCACTCCACATTCTTTAAATTCTAATTCAATAGATTTCTCATTCCTACAACCATACTCATCGAAAACACTAACAGTGTATTCAACTTGTCCAGCCATATGAGCTTGAACTTCATTAAAAGGACCATCTTCTAGTTCCATATTCCACTGATAACTTACTGCACCTGGAGCATAAGCCTCGAGTATAACTTCTTGGTTAACACAATAGGCTTCTTGCTCATTCTCCACATCGATACTCACATCTGGAAGACCTTTGAAGTCAACAACAACTGTATCGGCTGTAGAACAGGCATCTTCTCTAATCACCAAACAAGTGAACTCTTTCTCACCAGCTTCTTCCTCACTAACGATGATACTACGACCTACCTGACCACTACTCCAGTTATAACTCATACCATCCTCTACAATTGCTGTAAGCTCAATTTCAGAACCCACACATGCTGGATTACCATCATTAACTTCGAATGCTATATCAAACTGATTCATATCGCCAATAGAAACTGGGTTAAATTCGTAATCGATACTACAAACAGAGCCATTAGAAACAACCACATTATAATTCCCAGGGAATAAACCTTCAAAGACTGGACTTGCTTGGAATGTGATTCCATTATCAATAGAATATTCCATGAATTCAGCACCTTTATCTGCTACCACTTCAATTCTACCAAATACTCCAGTACAATTTACATCTGACTTATAAACTTGAGCTATATGCATTTCGGAAGGCTCTGCTATCACTATATTGTGATTATCGTAACTAGCAGAACAACCATTGGCATTTTTAACTTTAATATAATATTCATCTGCTGCTAAGTCTTCAAATACCGGACTTGGTTGATATGTTACACCATTATCGATAGAGAACGAAACAGCATCCTCAGACTCAACAACTATTCGTCCATCATCAGAACCATAACAGCTTAAATTAAATGATGTTACCATCTCTATTTCTAGGGGTTCAGGAGCTGTAATCACTATAGGATTCAATTCATGTTCTTTTATACATCCTATTTCATCCATCACTAAGACTTCATAACTACCTGCGGATAATTCATCAAATTCTGCATATTGATTCCAAGTATCTCCACCATCAATAGAATATTCAAATTCTCCAACACCACCACTAACAGCGACTTTGATAGAACCATCATTTCCATCATAACAATTAGTGACATTTTGAATGCTTGCTGACAATAAGATTTCTTCAGCTTGCTCTATTTGAATTGGAGCATCATCACTAGCAATACATCCATTGGCATCTTTAGCAAATATCTCATATTCACCAGCAGGAAGGTTTTCAAAGATTCCATCACTTTCAAAATAAGAGTCACCCCCGTCAATTGAATAGAGAATTTCACCTGTTCCACCAGTAGTTGTAATATGAATTTCACCATCTGTATGTCCATAACAACCTAAATACTTATTAGGACTACTAGCAAACACCTTAAGCTCATCAGGTTGTGTAATACTAACAGTTTCCTGATACTCGAATTCACAATTATATGAGTCTCTTAATATTACTTGATAATCACCTGCTGGTAGCTCTGTATAATCAGATTGATATGGCGCCCAGGTAAGCCCACCATCAATAGATATACTCAATTCACCATGTCCACCAAATGCTTGAATATGTAGTTCTCCACTTATGTCTCCAAAACATCCTTCAACATTGGTCTGGCTCACATATAATTGTAGTTCATCATATGCTTCAACAACTACAGGGTTTTCTGGACAATAAACCTCACACCCATTTTCATCTTTAACTTTAACAATGTAGGTTTCAGCCATAAGGTCAATAAAGGTTGGACTAGTTTGATATGTTTGACCATTATCAATAGAGTAATATAGTTGTCCTGTTCCACCCAATGCAGCTACCTGAATGGAGCCTAGCTGATTATCACAAGCTTCATCTAATTTCTCTAATCCTAAGATTAAGATTTCATCAGGTTCTGATATAACAACAGGTGTTTCATATACTGTGACGCATCCATTTTCATCTTGAACTGCCACTATATATTCTCCATCGACTACTTCATTAAAGTTAGGTGCATTTTGGTAAGTGGTTCCACCATCAATGCTATAACTATACATTCCTGTACCACCCTCTGATAGAATAGTAATACTTCCAAATCCGCCAAAACAAATTGGATTGATTGATTCAATATTACTAATTACTAATTCTATTGGCTCTGTAATTACTATAGGGTTATTCTCGTAAGGCATAACACAATTATTACCATCCATTACCCAAACTTCATATACGCCAGCACCTAAGTTCTCAAATACAGGATTTGAAGACCAATTGCCACCAGCTTGAATTAAATAAGAATAATTACCAGCTCCACCATAAGCATTTATTGTAATAGATGCATTTGCATCCCCATTGCAGCTTTCAACATGAGTATTAAAAACAGACATATTAATCTTACTTGGCTGTTGAATATATACTGGGTTCTGAGAATAATAATATTCACAACCACTTTCATCTTTTAATATCAACTCATAAGAGCCAGAGGAGACACCTTCAAAAATCCCACCATTTTGCTCATAGCTTTCACCACCATTGATAGAATAAGAAATCGTACCAATCCCTCCTTGGGCTAACATTTGAATACTACCATTACTTTGTCCATAACAACCTGTTACGTTACTTGTTGTCACATCCGTAATCATTAGTACTTCTGGATCTGAAATTACTATTTCTTGCTCATAATCAATTCTGCAACCATGACCATCTTTTACTTTAACATCATATATACCAGCGGTAAGGTTATTGAATATACCGTTATTACTAAAGTAATTTAAACCCCCATCTATTGAATACCGAATCATATTACTTCCGCCAATTGCTGATATATGTATAGATCCCGAAGCAGAACCAGTACAGCCAAATACATTAGAATGTGATACCCCGGTGATTAATAACTCTTCTGGCTGAGTTAAAGTTATAGTTTCATTCCAAACAGTAATACATGAATTGGTATCAATAACTAGTATATCATATTCTCCAGCTGGAAGATCCTCTATTACATTATTCACATGATATGATACACCACCATCCACAGAATATAGATATCTTGGAGTCCCTCCATGAGTATAAATCTCAATAATACCATTTTCATCACCAAAACAAGTCGTGATATTGGTTGGAATGACCGCATCGATAGTTAATGGCTCATCAGGTTGAGTGATGGTATAAACTTCTGAAACCATTTCACATCCATTAATATCAGTTACTGTAAGAACATAATCACCAATTAACAACTGGTTAATATTTTTAGTATCCGCAGTAAATCCATTAGGACCTGCCCATACATATTGATATGGAGGAGTTCCACCACTTACATTTGTTTTAATTTTACCGGTGGCATCTCCATAACAGAATACTGGTTTTAACTGCATCAATGTAATAGTTAATAGAGGAGGCTCAACAATAATAATAGGCTCGTTCCATTCAGCAATACAATCGTGAGCATCTTTTACAATGAGATTGTATTCACCTGCTGTTAGGTCATCGAAACCGTACTGAGGCTGCCAATCTATACCACCATTGATAGAGAACTGATAAGGTTTAGTTCCACCGAAAGCATAAGCATAAATACTACCTGTTGCTTCACCGTAACATCCTTCCACATCTTCTTTAATGATATCATTGATATATAGTAAATCTGGTTCAGTAATCGTTATGTATTCAGACCAGATTGTCATACAATCATTAGTATTCTTCACATAGACTGCATAATTCCCAGGAGCAATTCCAGTAAAATATCCAGAGGTATTAGTAAAGTCAATGCCATCGATACTGTAGAACAAGCCAGAAGGAGCTCCATCTGTTGCAACAGTTATTGTTCCATCAGCAGTACCAAAACACATCACATTAGTAGAAGTCACATCAAGTATTGTGAAAGCTTCTAAGTCGATTACTTCAAGTTCGAAGTTACAAGAAGTCTCATTTCCGTTAACATCAACCACTGTAAACTCAATATTATGAAGACCAGCTGTTTCTTGAGTATATATAGTTCCTGGAGCTGGAATCTGAGTAATACTACCCACTCCACAAGCCTCAATTATACTTAACTCAAAAGAATAATCAGGAAGCAATACTTTACAACCTACACCAATATATAAGTCTTGGTTTTCAGGACAAGTAATAACAGGTGCAGTTACATCATATACTGTTACAATGGCATTTACACTTGTTACATTTCCACTTGCATCTGTTCCAATTAAGGCTACTGTATTGTCACCAACATGACTACAATCGAACTCGCTTTGTCCAAGGCTTAATTCAAAAGTACAATTATCATAAGAACCATTATCAATATCCATTGGAGTTATGCTTGCAAAACCTGTTTCATCAAGGTCAATACTAATGTTTTGAGTAATAACCACAGGTGTAATATTATCTTCAACTGTAACTATTGATTCACATGTTGAAACATTATTATGAATATCTATTACTGTTAAAATCACTGTATTATCACCAACATGAGTACAATCAAAATCAGACTGAGATATTGCTAGACTTGCAATTCCACAAGCATCATTAGAACCATTATCTAGTTCCTCTGGGATAATAGAAGCTAAACCATTCTCATCTAATTCAATTACTATATTCTGACATATGGCTTCAGGAGCTATGTTATCTTCTATAGTCACTATGGATTCACATGTGGTAAAGTTTCCATTAACATCAGTTACTGTAAGTGTAACTGTATTTGGCCCAACATGACTACAATCGAAATCACTTTGAGAAATTGATAAGCTAGCAATACCACAAGCATCATTAGAACCATTATCTATTTGTTCTGGGGTGATACTAGCTAAGCCATCAACATCTAGTTGAACTGTGATATTTTGACAAATTGCGATTGGTGCTACTAAGTCTTCCACTGTTACGGTGGCTTCAACAGTAGTCACATTCGCATTATTATCAGTTACAGTAAGAACTACAGTGTTTGGTCCAATATGACTACAGTCAAATGCATTTGGAAGAACTGATAAACTAGCAATTCCACATGCATCGTTAGAACCATTATCTATTTGTTCTGGAGTAATACTCAAATTTCCACTGGCATCAAGCTGAATAGTGATATCTTGACTGATAGCAATAGGAGCAATATTATCTTCAACAATTACTGCTGATTCACATGTTGAAATATTTCCGTTAACATCAGTTACGGTGAGTGTGATGGTATTAGAACCTACATGAGAACAATCGAAATCATATTGCGATAAAGAAAGACTTGCAATTCCACAAGCATCATTTGAACCATTATCTATTTGCTCATTTGTGATACTTCCATTACCAAATTCATCAAGTTGAACTGTTAGCCCTTGACATAAAGCTTCAGGGGCCACATTATCTTCAACATTTACCGTAGCATCACATGTAGATACATTACCATTATTATCAGTTACAGTCAATGTGACCATATTAGCTCCTACATGACTACAATCGAATGTATTTGGAAGAACTGTCATGCTTGCAATACCACAAGCGTCATTTGAACCATTATCAACCTGATTGGCAACTATACTAACTTGTCCGTTTACATCCAACTGAACAGTGATGTCTTGACAAATAGCTATTGGAGCTACTAAATCTTCAACAGTTACAATGGCTTCAATTGTTGAAACATTTGAATTATTATCAGTTACTGTAAGAACTACCGTATTATCTCCAATATGACTACAATCAAATGCATTTGGAAGAACTGATAAACTAGCTATCCCACAAGCATCGTTAGAACCATTATCTATTTGTTCTGGAGTAATACCCATATTTCCACTGGCATCAAGTTGAATAGTAATATTCTGACTTATTGCTATAGGAGCAATTAAATCCTGAACAGTTACTGTTGACTCACATGTTGAAATATTTCCGTTGTTATCAATTACTGTTAACGTTATCGTATTTGCTCCAACATGGCTACAATCAAAGTCTGTTTGGTTAATACTAATACTAGCAATACCACTGGCATCATTTGAACCATTATCAACTTGTTCTGCTGTTATACTTGTGTTTCCTAAATCATCTAACTGAATGACTATGTCTTGACAAATCGCATTCGGAGGTGTTATATCCTGAATAGTAACTATTGCTTCACAAGTGCTAATATTACCATTAACATCAGTTACTGTAAGCGTAATGGTATTATCACCAACATTTGCTGGAGTAAATACATTAGGACTGGCAACTAAACTAGCAATATCACAGGCATCATTTGAACCATTATCAATATCACTTCCTGTTATTGAAGCATTACCTAATGCATCTAGAGGAATAGTAATATCTTGACAAATAGCTACTGGTGGTGTGATGTCTTCAACCGTAACTTGTGCTTGACAAGAACTTACATTTCCATTTACATCTTCTACTGTAAGAGTTACTGTATTCCCTCCAACATTAGAACAGTCAAATGTATTTGGAGAAACATCTAAACTAGCTATTCCACAAGCATCATTTGAGCCATTATCAACCTGAGCTGCTGTAATACTTGTATTTCCTGTAGCATCTAATTGAATAGTGATATCTTGACAAATAGCTATTGGTGCCACTTCATCTATAATTGTTACTATCGCAGATTCTGTATTCTGGTTTCCATTAACATCAGTTACAAGTAACTCTACTGTATTAGGTCCAACATTTGAACAATCGAAATCGAATGGTGTTACTTGCATATTTGCAATTCCACAGGCATCATTTGAACCATTATCAACATCTGCAGGAATAATTGAAGCTAAACCTAAATCATCAAGTGATACTGTTATATCCTTTGTAATGGCTATAGGATTCACATTATCTTCAACTGTTACTTGAGCAGTAGTGCTTGTTGCATTACCACTTGGGTCAGTTCCTGTTAATGTGATTGTATGTACTCCTACTTCACTACAAACAAAGTCAGATTGACTGATTGTCAAGGCAGCAGAACAATTATCATAACTTCCATTGTCAATATCCGAAGGTGTAATACTTACCGTTCCCATATCATCTAATTGAACAGTGATATCTTTAGATAACATAACAGGAGAAATATTATCTTCCACTGTTACTTGAGCAATACAAGTAGCTGTTAAGCCTGCATTATCCTTAACGAGGAGGGTAACATTATTAATTCCCGTATTTGAACAATCAAATGAGTTTGGAATAGCTTCTAAACTAGCTACCATTCCGTTATCATAAGAACCATTGTCAATATCAGAGCCAACAATACTTGCTTGCCCGGCATTATCTAATTGAATAGTGATGTCTTGACAAATAGCAGTAGGAGGTGTTAAGTCAGCAATAGTCACTATAGAAGTACAAGTCGATGTATTTCCAGCCGCATCTGTTAATGTTAGAATTACAGTATTTTCACCTAAATCAACAACAGTAAATGCATTTGGAGAAACATCCATGCTTACAATTCCACAGTTATCTGTGCTGCCATTATTCACATCTGCACCAACTATACTTGCTGTTCCTGTCATACCATCAAGGTTCACTGTAATATCTTGACAACTTGCAATTGGAGCTTCATCATCAGTAATGATAACATCCTGATTATCAGTACTAATATTACCATGGATATCTTCTACAGTCCAGGTGATGGTGGTTGTTCCTACATTATAGAAGCCACTAGCATCGGATGTTCCATTGAAGTTATTTGTAATACTCGCTACT